>NZ_VOXZ01000007.1:0-148236 GCF_013420455.1 Acinetobacter sp. YH01004 | reverse complement strand
CCTCCTAAAGAGCCGTTGAAGACTACGACGTTGATAGGTTGGATGTGGAAGCATAGCGATATGTGAAGCTGACCAATACTAATTGCTCGTGAGGCTTGACTATACAACACCCAAACAGTTGGGGTTGAATGCTCAATCGATTCAAATCCAATCAGTCAATTCAGACTGATCTTGATTTAGTTAACGCTAAACAATAAAATTCAGACCCAATACAGCCCAATCTGTTACAGATTCGGAAAACGCAGTGCATCACTATCGTGAGTAAGACCAATGCAAGTCTCCGTAAACAGTTGTGCTGGCGACCATAGCAAGAGTGAACCACCTGATCCCTTCCCGAACTCAGAAGTGAAACCTCTTCGCGCTGATGGTAGTGTGGGGTTACCCATGTGAGAGTAAGTCATCGCCAGCTCATTATTCAAAGCCCCCTTGACATAAACGTCAAGGGGGCTTTTTTATACGGAAAGGAAAATATTAAGAAGAAAAGTAGAAGAAAGAAGTTTAAAACAATATATTTACAATAATAAATTATGTGAAAAATATAGCATATATCAAAATATCATAAATTACTGCAAGTCTATTTAGTCGAATTTATCTACAACTTTAGTCTAGGTTTTTAAGAAAATTAACCAGAGTTAAGTTTTTGCTGTAGACAAAAAGTGAATATTGATTCATTTTATATACAAAAGTGAATAACCATTCATTTTTTATAAAATAAAAAGCTCACAATTGGAGGTGAGGGAAAAATGACAGCAACAACAATGAATGTGAATGCTGTAGTGGATCAAGCAAAGTTTAAACCTTTTCATTTAAAAATTGTACTTTGGTGCGTATTTGTCGTTATTTTTGACGGTTATGATTTGGCGATTAACGGTGTGGCTTTACCACTACTGATGCAAGAATGGAATATGACGGCTGTACAGGCAGGTATGCTTGCGAGTACGGCACTGGCAGGCATGATGTTTGGCGCCATGCTGTTTGGCATGTTGGCAGACAAAATTGGCCGTAAAAATGTCATATTAATTTGTGTGACGTTATTTAGTGGCTTTACTTTTTGGGGCGGCTTTGCATCCAACCCAACAGAGTTTGGTATTTTACGTTTTATTGCAGGTTTAGGGATTGGCGGGGTATTGCCTAACCTCGTGGCTTTAACCTCTGAATATGCACCACAAAAAATGCGTAGTACCTTAGTTACCACCATGTTCAGCGGCTATGCCGTGGGCGGCATTATGGCAGCCTTACTTGGTGCATGGTTGACGCCTAGCTTTGGCTGGGAAGTGATGTTCTATATTGCGGGATTACCGTTACTTATTTTGCCTTTATTGTGGTTTTTCTTACCAGAATCTTTAACTTTTTTGGTGAAAAAACAGCAACATGAAAAAGCGCGTCACATCGTCCAGCAAATTAGCCCACAAGAAAATATCAGCCCACAAACACAATTTGTATTAAATGAAGTACAAACCGCAGATGCCTCAATTGCAGCCTTATTTAAAAATAACCGTGGCATGAGTACTTTGCTGTTTTGGTGCTGCTTCTTTATGTGTTTGTTGATGGTTTATGCTTTGGGCAGTTGGTTGCCAAAACTGATGATGGCAGCAGGTTATTCGCTGGGTAACAGTTTAATGTTCTTAATGGCGATGAACATTGGTGCTGTGATCGGAACCATCAGTGGCGGGATTTTAGCAGACCGTTTCCACTTAAAACCTGTGATTATTGGCATGTTTTTATTGGGCGCATTCTCTCTAGTGGGTCTAGGCTTTAATTCACCACAGCCTGTGATTTATTTATTGGTGGGCTTAGCAGGTGCTTCTGCCATTGGCAGCAGTATTTTATTGTATAGCTTTGTTGCTCAGTATTATCCACTTACGATTCGTTCTACAGGTATCGGCTGTGCTTCTGCAGTGGGGCGTGTCGGTGCGATTGTAGGCCCTATTATTATTGGCGTACTTTTGGGCATGGATTTACCACATAAAATGAACTTTTTGGCGGTGGCGATTCCTGCAGTGATTGGTGCAATTGCAGTAGCACTGATTCGTTTACAAAGTACATCACAGGTGGTGAGTGAGCCAAGCGTGGTTAAAAAAGCCAGCCGATCTTATAGTTAATTGATCGTTAGTGTTTTGGGACTTTGAAATTAAGGAGCATTGCTCCTTAATTTTTTGCCTATTCACTTTGTAGAAGATTTAATTAAGAAAGTGTGTATCGCTACATTTCTACTGTGCACGAGGTACATTTCATTGATTATGATGTCTTGATTAGCACAAGCAAAGATTGAATGAATAGAGGAGCAATTAGGATGCTCAAGATAAATCGGCAATACTATGGATTTATATGTCTAGTTGTATTGGGTTTAACTACAGGGTGTAATGCGCAAGTTGAGCCGAAACAGAACACGGCTGCTTTAGAGTCAAAATCAACTTCTGCACAAAATTTACAACGCTATCAAATACAGCCAATTGCAGATTTTAATGAGCCGTGGGCATTGGCAGAATTACCCGATGGACGCCTATTAATTACAGAAAAAGCGGGGAAATTAAAACTTTTTGATCCAAAAACAGGTCAAAGCTTAGATGTTCAAGCTATCCCTGAAGTCGCCTATGGCGGACAAGGTGGTTTGGGTGATGTCATTTTAGATCCTGAATTTCAACAGAATCAGCAGATTTATTTAAGTTATGCCGAAGTGGGTACGGGTGGTTACGGTGCAGTCGTGATTCGGGGCAAGCTTGTATTAGATGCTAAACCCACGCCAAAACTCACCGAAACTCAAAGAATCTGGCAGCAAGTGCCGAAAGTATCAGGACAAGGACATTATGCGCATCGTATAAAGTTTGGGGCAGATGGCAAATTATGGATAAGTTCTGGTGAGCGACAAAAGTTTGAACCTGCTCAGGATTTAAAATCTAATTTAGGTAAAATTTTACGTTTAAATACAGATGGTACAACACCTTTAGACAATCCATTTCAAACACATGGAGAGATTGCCAAGCAAGTCTGGAGTTTGGGGCATCGCAACCCTTTAGGCATGGCATTCGATTCTACAGGGCAGCTTTGGGTTGCAGAAATGGGACCTAAAGGGGGTGATGAGTTGAATCTGATTGCCAAAGGCGAAAACTATGGCTATCCGTTGGTGTCGAACGGTGATCATTATAATGGTTTGCCAATTCCAGACCATGCGACTCGTCCTGAATTTACAGCCCCAGTGCTGGATTGGACGCCTGTCATCTCTCCCTCAAGTTTGATGTTTTATACGGGAGATGTATTTCCACACTGGAAGCATAAAGCCATTCTTGGTGGTTTATCTTCAAAAGCAATTATTGTGGTGGATACGCAAGCACAGCCTGTTCGGGAGTTACAGCGTATCGAGATGGGTCAGCGGATTCGTGGCGTACTTCAAGCACAGGATGGCAATATTTGGGTGATTGAAGATGGTCAATCTGCCAGATTGCTTAAATTGGTGGCTCCATAAAATAAATTTCTTCAGGTCTAAACTTATTTCAAAGTAGGATAAAAAACAAATAGAAAAAAGCCCCAACATCATGTCGGGGCTTTTTCAGATTTATGTTTAGGTATTACTCCTGTTATACCTTTCAGCGTCCTGCCGTTATATTATTTATTATTGTTATTCTTGCTTTTAGAAACATCCTGTTTCTGTATGTGTTAAATATAAAATGAAAGCTGATCTTTGCCTAGCGTCAATTTTCTGCAGTGCATGTAAGCTAAAACGTACAACGATATATCGGTAAAATATAGATCAATAAACTGGATTTATTTAATTTTAAGTATTTGATTATATTTAATAATTATCTTATTCAATAAAAAATCTCCCAAATTCATTTTCTTGTACTTGGGAGATTTGAACAGCAGAAAGATGCAGTAAGTATGCAAATTGATTACATCAACTTAATACCTTGTTGTCCTGCTGGGGTCACTCTAAAGATTTCAACTTCAAAGGTAATATTTTTACCCGCTAAAGGGTGGTTAAAGTCTACTTCAGTCACATCATCGTTGACAGATTTCACCACGCCATAGAGGCTTTGTTTGGCTTTATCTTCAAATTCAATCATGTGTCCTTCAACTGGATGTTGCTCAAATTTAACCGTATCAAAAGTTTGTACGTTTTCAGGATTCCATGGACCAAATGCTTCTTCAGGTGGAAGACTCACGGTACGACGGTCGCCTGCACGTAAACCAAATAATGACTTTTCAAAACCAGGTAATAGGCTGCCATCGCCCATGACCAAACTTACAGGTTCAGCGCGGCTACGGGTGTTGTCAATTTCTACACCATTTTCAATGGCGACAGAAAAGTGCAATTCGACTTTTGAGCCATCTTCAATACGAGTTTCATCATTTGGATTAATAATTTCAGTCATGTTGCGCCTGCGCTCGTTCAATTCGGTGCTTTTCTAGGAAAAACGTATCAATTAACAGCAGAATGGTGCCAAGTGTGATGGCACTGTCTGCAATATTAAAGGCAGGGAAGTGGCTGTTGTTGTAGTACACGTGAATAAAATCGACCACGTAGCCAAGACTGACCCGATCAATTAAATTCCCAATCGCACCGCCTAAAATCAAGGCAATCGCCAAAGGCAG
This sequence comes from Acinetobacter sp. YH01004, assembly GCF_013420455.1. Classification (NCBI taxonomy): domain Bacteria; kingdom Pseudomonadati; phylum Pseudomonadota; class Gammaproteobacteria; order Moraxellales; family Moraxellaceae; genus Acinetobacter; species Acinetobacter sp. YH01004. The sequence goes on along the minus strand of NZ_VOXZ01000007.1, from coordinate 143,646 downwards.
TACGATGACATTTTTTGGCATACGCATTAGCCAAAATACAAAAATTACAGACACTAAACCTGCCAGTGAGGTAAAGAAATAACGTTGCCATCCACCTGCATCGGACAAGAAACTAAAGGCAGCGCCATAGTTATGCAGTAAAGTCCAATTCAAAAAGGGCAATACAGGCACTGGATCTGCGTAATTCAGATGCGATACTGCAATCCATTTGGTCCATTGGTCGAGAATAATCGCGACAATGGACAAGCCCACCCACCATAAATTATGTGGATAGAACTGGAATAAGCCCTTTTTGTGTTGTGGATTAGGCATATTTTCTCTCTTCGCCTTGACCTGTTGGAAGGTTGATAATACAACGTGAGCATAAACCTGGGTGTGCAGAATGTGTATTCACATCAGGAAGTACATGCCAGCAACGTACGCATTTTTCGCCATCTGCTGCAGAAACTTTCACGTTCAAGCCGTCTAAATCAGAGGCTTCACCTTGTGCAGCATCAAAGCCATTCACAATTACTTGTGAGGTAATGAGGACAAAACGCAGCTCATCGCCTAGTTTATCCAATACGGCTTTGAGTTCGTCATTCGCCCAAAGTTCAACTTTAGCAGATAAGTTGGAACCGACTGTTTTGGCGGTACGTGCTGCTTCAATGAATTTATTGACGGCAGATTTCACTGCAATCAGGGTTTGCCATTCCGCTTCTGCCAAGATGTTAGCTTCAGAAGCCACTGGAATGTCATACCATTCTGCAGTGAAGACATATTTTTCTGATTGCTCAGGAATTAGCGGCCATGCTTCTTGTGCAGTAAAGCTTAAGATTGGCGCCATCCAACGAACGAAAGCCTGAACCAAGTGATACAAAGCGGTTTGTGCAGAATGACGTGCTTGCGAGTCTGCTTTGGTGGTGTACTGACGGTCTTTGATGATATCGAGGTAGAAACCACCCAAGTCATTAATACAGAAGTTGGTCAGTGCACTGGTCACGATATGGAAGTTCATATCTTCATAGGCTTGCTGAATGGTTTTCTGTACTTCTGCGGCACGTTGCAGGATGTATTGATCCAGTGCAATCAACTGATCTACAGGCAGTGCATCTGTAGCGGGTTTGAAGCCATTTAAGTTGGCCAACAAGAAACGCAAGGTGTTACGGATACGACGATAACCGTCAGAGGCACGGCTAAAGATTTCCTTACCTGCGGTCATTTCATAGCGGTAATCTGCCGATGCAATCCAGAAGCGTAAGCCGTCTGCACCCATGTCTTTAATAATGTCTTGTGGAGTAATGATGTTACCCAACGATTTCGACATTTTGCGACCTTTTTCATCCACTACAAAGCCGTGGGTTAACAAGCCTTTGTATGGTGCGCGTTCATTGATCGCAATTGAGGTGAGTAATGAAGATTGGAACCAACCACGGTGTTGGTCTGAACCTTCAAGATATAAATCGGCTGGGTCTTGTAACTCTTCACGCTCACGTAGTACGGCGTAGTGGGTCGTGCCTGAGTCGAACCATACGTCTAATGTATCGCGTACTGCATTGTAGTGCTCGGCATCATCACCAATGAAGTCTTTGGCTTCACGGTTGTACCAGCCATCAATCCCTTCTTGCTCGATCAGTTTTGCAACTTCTTCGATCAATTCAGGTGTGCGTGGGTGCAATTCGTTGGTGTCTTTATGTACAAAGAATGGAATTGGCACGCCCCAAGTACGTTGACGTGAAATACACCAGTCTGGGCGACCTTCAATCATCGCTTGGATACGGTTTTTACCCCAATCAGGTACAAAGCTGATCTCATTTTCAATCGCATTCAGTGCGCCTTGACGTAAACCTTTGGCATCCATGCTGATAAACCATTGTGGTGTAGCGCGGAAAATAATTGGAGTTTTATGACGCCAGCAGTGCGGATAGCTGTGTTTGATTGGGTGATGTGCCCACAGCTTATTGTTTTCTGCCAAAGTCGCAATAATTTGTGGATTGGCTTTGTAGATGTGTTCGCCTGCAAAGATTGGTGCAGTAGGTAAATATACGCCATTACCACCGACAGGATTGTCAACTTTTAGGTTGTATTGTAAGCCAACTTTATAGTCGTCCACACCATGTCCAGGCGCGGTATGTACTGCACCTGTACCGCTTGTTGCGGTCACGTGTTCACCTAAAATCACAGGTACTTGGCGTGCTTGAATCAGTGGATGTTGTAAGATCAGGTTTTCGAGTTTGTCACCTGTGAAGTCAGCCAATACTTCATAGCTGCTAAAGCCATAGCGTTCAGTTGCTGACAGTACCAATTCTTTGGCCAAAATAAAGTTTTGTGGTGCTTTTTCATCGGCACGTGCCTTCACCAATTGGTATTCAATTTCGGCATGTAATGCAACGGCTTGGTTCGCAGGTAAAGTCCACGGTGTAGTCGTCCAAATGACGATGTCAGTGGCATCATTCACTTGCACATCCAAACGTGCAGATAAATCGGCTAAATCGACCACAGCAAAACCGACATCAATTGCATCGGATTTTTTATCTTCATATTCAACTTCGGCTTCTGCCAATGCAGAACCACAGTCCAAACACCAGTTCACAGGTTTAAGACCCGGTTCAATATGACCTGCTTTGGCAATTGCACCCAATGAACGCACGATATCGGCTTCTTGCTTGAAGTTCATGGTGAGGTAAGGATTGTCCCAATCACCAAATACACCCATACGCACGAAGTCTTTTTTCTGTAATTCGACTTGGGTGTAAGCATATTCGCGACAGGCTTTACGGAAAGTCGAAGCATCGACTTTTACACCCACCTTCCCCACTTTTTCTTCTACTTTAAGTTCAATTGGTAAACCGTGACAGTCCCAACCCGGAACGTAGGGTGCGTCAAAACCATCCATGACACGGCTTTTAATAATAATGTCTTTCAGGACTTTATTGACCGCGTGACCCAAGTGAATTTGACCATTGGCATACGGAGGGCCATCGTGAAGCACATATTTTTTCTTGCCAATACGCGATGCACGAATCTGCTGATAAATGTTGTCGGCATACCACTCTTCTAACCATTTCGCTTCACGTACTGCGAGATTTGCTTTCATTGCAAATTCAGTACCTGGGAGGTTTAGCGTGGCTTTATAATCCACTGCATTTTCAGGAGTTTGCTTATCGCTCATGCAAGTTGTCTTCCAGTTGAATCAGCCCATGGACTGACGCGTTTTACATTAAATATTTAGGGTAAATTAAAAAGGGAAATTTGGATGATCTTGTCGAAATTCAAGAAGTTTTTCAACATCATCATCAATTCCCGCTTTGAGTGCTTCAAGCGAAGGGTAATTTTTTTCGCCATGTAAATAGTTTAAAAATGTGACCCGCATTAATAAGCCATACAGATTAGCAGAAACATTGGGGAAATGTACTTCTAATCGCCATTCGGGCTGTACTTGTTGGATGGCTGGGCGCGTACCCACATGTCCTGCACCAAACAGACTGTTCGGGCTGTAGCCTGCAACACCCGTTTTATCGGGATGATCATGTTTGACTTTTTCACTTAAAGCGGTGGTTTCACACACCACTTCAACGCCATAAATGCCATTTAAGCAGGGTTTATGGCGGTTTAAGCGCACATTAATGGTTGGAAAATCTAGGGTACGACCAATTTGATCGCCATATTGGACGCGCCCTGTAATGCTATATGGGCGTCCAAGCAGTTTGGCTGCCAGTGCCAAATCGCCTGCTTGTAAAGTTTGACGAATACGGGTTGAGCTAACACGCTCACCATTTAGTTCAATGGTGTTTAAATTGGTGACCTGAAAGCCATAGTTGCGCAAAAACTCGCTATTGCCTTGGCGGTTTTTACCAAAATGGAAGTCATCACCCAAGACCAAATGCGAGGCATTCAGGGTATCTTTTAAAAGTTTTGCAAAGGCTTCGGCGCTTAAACTGCGGAAATGATTGTCAAATTTCGCTACTGCAATGTAGTCGATGCCCAATTCAGTCAGATATTCGACTTTTTCCCGCAACGAGCTGATGCGTGGTGGAGCATCGTAGCCTTTAAAAAATTCCAGTGGTTGAGGTTCAAACAGCATCACCACGGTTTTGAGTTGTTGCATAGCAGCAACTTCTTTGAGCTGTTGAATCATCGCCTGATGACCGACATGCACACCATCAAAATTGCCAATGGTCACGGCAGTTTGGGCGAGGTCGGTGGTTGAAGATAAAGCATTCAGGCGGAGCAGCTGCATGATCGGATGAAAGTTGAAAATTTGTAAGGGCTATATATTGCCATATTCTCGCGCTTTCGTCTTGCTGTTGTGTTTTTAACCTGAAAAATTATCTGAAAATCAGGCAAAATCCGACTATTTGAGCGCTAAAGGTGAACTGGATTTGCACCGCGTCAGATTTTCTTTTCTAATGTGCCCAGTTTCAATGATCTGTACGAGTAAATAGTGATGAATTCTGATTTCGCTTTAATTATGGCATTGCCCAGTGAGTCTAAAGGCTTGTTTGAGCAGGCTGGGATTCAGGTGCATTACAGTGGCATTGGCAAGGTCAATGCTGCATTTAAAGCCTTTGAAGTGATTCAAAAGACAGGTTGTAAAACTTTATTGAATTTAGGCACAGCTGGCAGCTCACATTTTGATGCACATGCTTTGGTGGAAGTCTGCCAGTTTGTGCAGCGCGATATGGATGTTTCTCCGTTGGGTTTTCAGGTGGGGGTCACGCCAATGGATCAGGAACATCCTGCAGAAATTCATTTGGAACGCTATTTTGAGCATTTGCCAAGTGGCATTTGTGGTACGGGGGATAGCTTTGAAACGGGTACGCCCAAAGTACCGTGTCAGTTGGTTGACATGGAAGGCTATGCGATTGCCAAAGTCTGTAAAAAATTAGGGGTGCGAATGCTGTCGGTGAAATACATTACCGATGGTGCCAATGATACAGCACATTTAGATTGGGAAGAAAACTTGTTATTGGGTGCGCAAAAGTTATTGTCTTTGTATCATGGTCTTAAATAATATCGTTGCCAAAACGCCACGACCCTAGTTTTAACTAGGGTCGTGAGTAAAAGTGCGTATCTTAGTTAGTGCTGTGCAATTAGTCTTCTGATTCTTGTTCAGGTGTGGCAGTGACCACAGCGGCTTGAGGTGCATCCACTTCGTCCTGACGCGGCATAATACCGTAGAGCATCATGTGAACCGTATGTTGCAAGACACGTTGCAACATACTGCGGTTACGCAGGGTTTTACCTGTCACCATTTCCATTTGCGTTGCAAAGTCGGCATAGTTTTGGGTAATCGCCCAAATATTCAAAATCAGCAATTCAGGATCAATCTGTTTAGACAGTTTGCCTTGCTCTTGCCACATGGTAATGACTTTGGCTTTGCGTTTGACCAGTTTTTTCAGAGGGCCTTTTAAAATTTCCTGAATATGTGGCGCACCTTGAATCACTTCTAATGCAAATAGACGTGATGCTTTCGGTTGAGTACGTGAAACCTCAATTTTCTGCAGCAGATAATTGGTAATTGCTTCATCAGGCTCGAGTTCAGCTTCGAGCATTTGCAAAGGTGCCAGCCATTTTTGTAGTACTGTAGTCAGTACCTCAACATATAAGGCTTCTTTATTTTCATAATAATAGAAAATATTCGACTTATGCATCTCTGCAATTTGTGCGATTTCGTCCAAACTCGCGCCGCTAAATCCGTATAAAGAAAATACGTCGAGTGCAGCATTGAGAAGCTGATGGCGTTTTTGTGTACTCTTTTTTTGTTCCATTCGTAATTTTAAAACAATGAAAAAAGGGAATTATTAATTGTACGGCAAATCATCAGGCTTGTGCATCTTTTAAAGATGTATTTTTAAAATATTTTTAGTTTATTCTGTAGTTTAGCTATTAAATCCGTGAAAAGTATGATTAGAGAGGGGGAGTATCTTGTTTTTGTATTTTCTGACTGAATGAATAAGTTTTTTGAATTTTCTATATAAATGATAAAAGTAAAGTTTCTTCCTGCCTTGCATCAATTTTATTTAAAAAAACTAAACAGTGGTGTGGATGCTGCCAATTTTGATCATCCCTACACTGTCGTGCTGACAGGTATAGGTGTGATGACCTGATTTAATCGGCAGCATGTTCCACGTGAAACATGTTTGGATTTTGGTTGTGCAGTATCATTCAACCTGTCAAAAAAACTCACTTAGAGCCGTTTTTTACACACAATTGAGTTGCGTTGATAGTTATATAAAGCCTGACGTGCATCGGGCAAATCATCGACACTGGCAGGAGCAAAGCCCTGTTCTAGAAACCAGTGTGCGGTGCGAGTGGTTAAAATAAATAATTGCTGAATGCCCATGGCTTTGGCTTTATCTTCTAAATAATCCAAAATTTGGCGGCCACGGTTGGATTTACGATAAGCAGGATGCACCGCGACACAGGCAATTTCGGCAGACTTGAGTTCATGACCTGTGGTTGGAATTGGATACAGGGCGGCACAGGCGAGAATCATGCCGTCACGTTCAATCACTGCAAATTGTCCAATTTCATTTTCCAGACGCTCACGTGAACGATATACCAACACGCCTTCTTCTTCTAAAGGACGTAATAAACGAATCAAACCGCCTACATCCTGAATATTGGCCGTACGCACTTCTTCATAATGTGCATCACTCACCATCGTCCCTGAACCATCACGGGTAAACAGTTCTTCGAGTAAAGCACCATCGTAGGCATAGGAAATGAGATGTACCCGATGTACGCCGTTTAATGAGGCATCTTGGGCTGCATTTAAGTGTAAAGCCAATTCAGGATGATGTCGCTGAGCATCTTCAATATATGGATTTAAATGTTGCGGATGAACTTCACGTTGCAATTGACCTTCGGCATTCTGCAAACCGTGCTGCGCGCCTAAGAAAATCAGTTTGTCAGCTTTTAATTGAATGGCAGTTTTAGTTGCCACTTCTTCAGCCAACAAGTTAAACACTTCACCTGTGGTGGAATAACCTGTTGGACCGAGCAACACAATATTATGATTTTCTAAATGGCGTTGAATGGCATCGACATCTACAGTGCGGACTTCGCCAGTCAGTTGATAATCGACCCCATCACGAATGCCATACGGTTTGGCGGTGATAAAGTTACCCGACACCACATCAATCCGTGCGCCGTACATAGGGGAGTTAGCTAGCCCCATCGACAATAAGGCTTCAATTTGCAGGCGAATTGAACCGACAGCATTCATGACACACGATAAAGATTCACGAGTGGTGACACGACGTTGCAAATGAAACGGTGTATCAATTTGGCTGAATTTTAAGTTTTGATTAATTTGTGGACGCGCACCATGTACCAAAATCAAACGAATACCAAGCGAGTGTAGTAGGGCAATATCATGAATAATGTGCTGAAAGTTTTCATGCAAAACCGCTTCACCATCGAACATAATCACAAAGGTTTTATTGCGGTGGGCATTGATATAAGGCGCAGAATGTCTAAACCAATGCACATATTGTAAGGTTGTGCTGTGCGGGTTTTCAGTTGGAGTCATTCGTTGGCCTGCTGTAATGATCGATGGTGCTGTCTTTGATTCTAATCAAAAAATTCTGCAGCGGAAGACTAAATATAAAAAAACACCTGAATGGTGCTTCAGGTGTTGTGGAGAAATGCTATTTTTCAGCTCAGGCTGAACGGTTTTAGCCAATAATACGAATAATACGCTGGGTGCGCTCATTAATCAGCACATAGTCACCGTTGACTTTATACCACTGCTGATAACGACCTGTGTTGGGTAAACGACGTGCTTCACGATCACTGACTTTGTAGCGGTTCGCATCATATCCGCGTGGGAGGTTTTGACCTACACGCCAGTCACGACTTGGATTCACGCGTTTTTGATCATAACGCTTTTGTTCCCACTGTGCAGGATGACGTGGATTGTCCCAACGCTTGTCGTGATGTTTATAGGTGGCACTCGCTTGATGACGACGATCATCATAACGATGGTCGGGTGCTGCCATAGCCGATGTTGCCATGATTGCGCTTAAAGACAGTGCTAAGGTGCTGAGTAATTTTTTCATGCGACTTACCTTCAGTTTTAAATATGGGGTAGATGTGTCCAAATTAGTCAAATACTCAAGATAAATGATGGTGGAAATTGAGGTGAATTGTGAATTTTATGGAGAAAACAAGGAGAGCCTGAGCGGACTATCGCTCTATAAAAAAAGCCCAAAGTGAGCTTTGGGCTATGTATTTAGATATTGTGTATGTACAACAGTAGGTCTATAAACCTGCGATACGCAAAATATGGTGATTTTCGACATCGACCAAAATGTAGTCTTGGTTGATTTTATACCATTGTTGTTTGCGTTCAGGGCGGGGCAAGTTATGTTCCTGATAATCGACTTTATAACCATTGCCACGATAATGCTGCGGCATGACATAACCCGTTTGCCATTTATGTTGTTGTAAGCGTTTTACACCACGTTCTTCACGCATGCGGCGTTTGTCTTGCATACGCTCTTCTGCATCGGCACGAAATTCATGTTTATTGTGTGCTTGGTTACGAGGATGGTCAGCTGAGTCTCGATCAAATTGAGGAGCGGCAGTTGCAAAATTGCTGCTTAGTAAAGCACTGAAAGACATTGCCAGAACTGTCAAAATCTTTTTCATGTAAACCCCTCATTCTCTCATCTTGATATCACAGTTCATACTTTAACCATTAAATGCAGAGAAACTGTGAAGAAAGCACATGAATTTTTTAAATACGCTCTGCAGGATGCGGCATGGTATTGATTCTATTATGCGACAAAATACGAAATTTAGTAGCTATCGCTCAGAAAATAGGGGTGGGATGATTTTTCTTGTGCTAAGGAAAGGATGAGACATCACCATAGCAGCGTACTGCTATGGTCTGCTTTAGTTCCAATGTTCAGTTAAGCCTTGTAAAGATTGCACAGCGATGGCAACACATTCGGCTGTTTCACGATCATCCAAAGCCACAATTAAATGCTGACCTAATTGCAAGCTTTTAATACTTTGAATCACGGCAGTTTTACGTTGAATATCAGTCATCACAATTTACCTAATGCTTGTTGTGGAGATACATCAAGCATAGGTGATGTATATTGATTTGGAAAACCGTATAATTTTATAAAAACAATCCAATAAAACGATTATTGCCACCGTTGCCATGAGTTTTGCTTAATAGGCGTAGTTTAAATCGGTGTAGTCGGTCAATGATTTTTGAATATGTGCATTGATAAATTCGCGTACATCTTCAGTACTCATTGGTGCGCCTTGCTTGCTAATCACGTGTTCAATTTCAGGTTGCCCTTCAATTTTAATACGATAAACAAAGTTTTTAACCACTTTGTAGGCATCGTCCAGTTTTTCAATGCCTGTGACATAGTGGTAAGCATGTTCAAAATTAAGGTCGGTATGTGAAAATACAAACTGATCAAACAGTTTGATTTTCTGACCGTTGTCGAGTGCCTGAATGTCATCTACGATGCTGGCTTCAAACTTCATGCCATATTTTTCAGAAATAGGCTGACCATCAATCAGTAAAGACACCATACCATCTTCAAGTGGTGTCACGGTGATGTTGTTTAATTCAGTCATGTTGCTCTCTGCATCGTTGAGGTTGAATTGAGATGTGGAAGCATGGTAATCAGGCTTTGCATTGCCAAAAATAGGCAGGATAGAAACCTGAAAATGCTTGTGCGATGCCATTTTACCGCAAATCAATGTGCAAAAATTGGCAATATGCTAGGTTAAGTCCATAAAAAAGGAAGCAAGCGCTTCCTTTCTTCGGATCAAACGACAGAACTAATCCTGTGCATCAATACTTTGACCATTCATGTGCAAGCTGTCATCGCCCATTAAATATAAATAGGCAGGCATGATGGCATCGGGTGTAGGTAAAGTTTTTGGATCTTCATCAGGATAGGCTTTGGCACGCATGGCAGTGCGGGTTGCACCCGGGTTAATGCAGTTGTAGCGAATATTTGGATGCACCTGTTCTTTGGCAAATAACTGGCTCACCGCTTCAATTGCAATTTTAGACACCGAATAAGCACCCCAGCGTTCACGTGCTTCACGACCTACACCTGAACTGGCAAACACGACTGAAGCATGTTCCGATTTTGCCAAAAGTGGTAATAATTCCTGAGTGAGTACAAATGGCGCACGTAAATTCACTGCCATGACGTCATCCCAAACATCGGCAGGGTAATTTGCCAACTCAGTCCGTTCGCCTAAAATGCCTGCATTATGCAAAATACCATCCAAACGTCCGAATTGTTTGTCTAGGGTATCGACCAGTAATTCATAATCTCGTGGTGAAGCACTTGAAAGCTGCAGCGGCAAAATAGCAGGTTGTGGTGCGCCTAAACTTTCGATTTCATCATAAATCACTTCAAGTTTATTTAAGGTACGACCATGCAGCACTACGGTTGCTCCGTGTAGCGCATAACTGAGGGCAGCCGCTCGTCCAATACCATCACTGGCACCTGTGATCAGGATAATACGATCTTTGAGAAGATCGGGGCGAGGTTGATATTCTGAGTATTTCATGGGCATCCCTCCTGTTCATTTCTTATTGCTTATGGGTTGAGTTTCATGTCATCGCTTTACAGGACTGATTCAAGCATTGGCACTGCTGTTTTGCGTTGCAGCTTGCAGCACCAATTTGTCTAAAACCGTATGTAATTCAGCGACTGAATCCACTATACAATCTGCTTGCCACGCTGTTAAGTCATCTTTGTGTTGTAACGGTAAATAACCGTAAGCGGCCAGAATGGTGTACATATTGGCATTGCGGCCTGCATCAATATCACGTGGATGGTCGCCCACATAAATACAATGTTCAGGGGCAATTTCAATCTGTTTGGCTGCCAAATACATGGGTTCTGGGTCAGGTTTGGTGTGGCTGACATCTTCAGGGCAGACCAAAACCGCACAGCGGTCAGTTAAATTCAGTGCCTTGAGTAAGGCTTCACTGAGCCAGCGCGGTTTATTGGTGACAATTCCCCACGGAATTTGATGCTGTTCCAAAGCTTCGAGCAGTGGATACATGCCCTCGAACAAATCGGTTTCTACCGCAATATCAGCGCCGTACAGGTCTAAAAAGCGTTGTCGATGCGCAAGAAATACAGGGTCATCTACTTCAAGTTCTGGATAGACCAGTTTTACCATAGCCCGTGCACCTTCAGACACCTGCGTGCGAATGGCTTCTGCTGCCACAATCTCACAGCCTTTATCGTGGCACATGTCTTGAATGATGCGAATAAAATCTGCAGCGGTATCAATTAAGGTACCATCGAGGTCGAATAAAACGGCTTTCATTCTGTTGCCTCATTGACCGTGTAAACCATGTAGTTCACATCAACATTAGGTGCCAACCAATAGCGTTTAGTCAGTGGGTTGTAGTGTAAACCCGTCATATCTTTAAGTTTTAAACCCGCTTGGCGAATGTCGTGTGCCAATTCAGACGGTTTAATAAATTTATGATAATCGTGTGTGCCTTTGGCTAACATGCGCAGCACGTATTCTGCCCCAATAATGGCAAATAGGTATGATTTAGGGTTGCGGTTAATGGTCGAGAAAAATACATGACCGCCCGGCTTGACCAGTTTTTGGCAGGCTTGAATAATCGAGGCCGGATCAGGTACGTGCTCTAACATTTCCATGCAAGTCACCACATCGTATTGACCAGCTTGCTCATCTACCAATTGCTCAACAGGAATTTGGCGATATTCAATATTGTGTACGCCTTCTTGTTCTGCATGCAGGCGTGCCACGTTTAAAGGTGCTTCGCCCATATCAATTCCAAGCACATTGGCACCGCGACGAGCCATGCTTTCTGCCAAAATACCACCACCACAGCCGACGTCTAGCACTTTCTTGCCTGCCAAGCCGCCTGCGTGCTCATCAATCCAGTTTAAGCGCAGTGGATTAATCATGTGCAGGGGACGGAACTCGGAATGCTGATCCCACCATATGGCTGCAAATGCTTCAAATTTGGCAATTTCTTGTGGATCAACATTCAAATGCGACATGGGTGCCACCTCAATTGGGTCGTGATAATTGGAAAAATAGATATAAACCCTAGTGTAGCGTTAATTCTAAAAAAAGCGATAAAAGCTGTAAAAAAGTTCACAGAAGGAAAACGAAATCAGCATAATTGATTTATAGTGTTGCCATACACTAAACAGAATGATTTAGAGGATTATAAACGCAATGAAAAAATTCCTTTTAGGTAGTTTGGCAACAGCCATCTTTGCTATTTCTGGTAGCACTATGGCGGCAAATTTTGTAGCAGGTAAAGATTATAGCGTTGTCGCCAACCCGGGTAAGGTTGATGTACCGGGTAAAATTGAAGTGCGTGAGTTCTTTTGGTATGGCTGTGGTCACTGCTTTACTTTAGAACCATATATGCAAACATGGTTACGCCAGTTACCTAAAGATGTGAATTTTGTGCGTACTCCTGCAGCCATGAATCCTGTTTGGGAAATGAATGCACGTGGTTATTATGTGTCTGAAGCTTTGGGTGTGCGCAAGAAAACTCACTTGCCACTTTTCCATGCCATTCATGACAAAGGTCAGCAAATTTTTGACCAACAATCACAAGCTAAATTCTTTGTGAAATATGGTGTACCTGAAGCGAAATTTAACAGCATGTTTAACTCGTTTGCGATCACCTCTAAAATTTCACAAGCTAAACAATTGGCGCGTCAGTACCAATTGACAGGTGTACCTGCGGTGGTGGTGAATGGTAAATATATCGTTCAAGGCGATAACGGCAAAGTGATTCAAGTAGTGAACTACTTGGTTGATCAAGAGCGTAAAGCTAAGAAATAAGCAGATGCAATAACAAGATGATGCAAGGCTGAATCAGCAGCGCATCGCTAAAAACCGCAATGATTGCAACGTCATTGCGGTTTTTTTAATGCAGGTTAAAAGTGTGTTGTATGTTTAATCTGCGACAGGCTGCGGACGTTGCCAGTGGCAAATGCCACGAAATAATAAATGTACTTGAGTAATGGTTTGTTGAATAAAACGCTGCTGTTGTTCAGGTAATTTTTCGGCTTCAAATTGGCGTTCTAAACCAATCCAGCTCATTGCCCAATTTAACGATAAATTAATTAAAATATTGGCCAGAATGTGAAAATCTTCAGCATGCTGAAAATGTTGTACGCTTTCGACCCGTTGTAAATCATTAGCTAAATCTTCAATTAAAAAATCAATTTCACGGGCGATGGCTTGCCGTAAAATGGTCGAACCGCCCCAGCGTTCGGCAATTAAAAAAATCCATTGTTGTGGATGTTGATCGACAGATTTAAAAAATAGGGTCAATGCCTTTTCGGTCTGTGCATCGGGTTGGTATAAATAAGCTTGTCCCAACTGATACAAAATACCTTTAATGTGCAAGGCAACTTGATCGACCAAATCTAGCCCCAACTCATCCATATCTTGAAAATGCCGATAAAATGCGGTGGGCACCAGTCCAATCTGTCGTGAAATTTCTCTTAAGCTAATGCTGCTAAATGCACGTCCTGCGCTGCTGAGTTGCAGCACTGCCTCCATAATTGCCTGACGACTTTGTTGTTTTCGTTCTTCCCGAATCGACATTGTATTTCCTGATTCTGCCAGTGCCGCGCAGTCTAACAAAAACCTGTGTTTCACGATAATACTAAAAGATGAATGAAGCCACTTTGTAAAAATACAGGCAAAATTTACCGAAACAGCACACGTCAAGCTTTGGAAAAGCGACCTGCGCTGTGGCATCTGTTATACTTGCGGGCAATTTATTTGAGCCAAAAATAAGGACACATTATGCGTATTGACCAACGAGCTTTAGATCAATTACGTGAGGTAAAAATTACCCGTAACTATACTCGCTATGCTGAAGGTTCAGTGTTGGTAGAGTTTGGTCATACCAAAGTTTTGTGTACCGCAAGTATTGATAACTCTGTACCGCGCTTTTTAAAAGGGCAGGGACAAGGTTGGGTAACTGCAGAATATGGCATGTTGCCACGTTCAACTCATACCCGTAGTGACCGTGAAGCGGCGCGTGGTAAACAAAGCGGACGTACACAGGAAATTCAGCGCTTAATTGGTCGTAGCTTGCGTGCCATGGTCGATTTGAAGAAACTGGGTGAAAACACCATTACCATTGACTGCGATGTGATTCAGGCCGATGGCGGTACCCGTACTGCAGCCATTACAGGTGCAGCAGTGGCATTGATTGATGCTATGAATGTGTTGCTGGAAAAGAAAAAAATTAAGCATGACCCATTAAAGGGTTTGGTGGCTGCAATTTCTGTGGGCATGTACCAAGACCAAGTGTTATTGGATTTGTGCTATGAAGAAGATTCAAATTGCCAAACTGATTTAAACGTGGTGATGACACAAGCAGGTGAATTTATTGAAATTCAGGGTACTGCTGAAGATAAGCCGTTTAATCGTGTGCAATGTAATGCCATGTTGGAAATGGCAGAAAAAGGTATTCAGGAATTGGTAAAAAAACAGCAGCAAGCTTTAGGTTGGTAAGCTAAGCTTTTTGATGTTTTTCTGCTGTTTAAGAGCGCATCTTCGGATGCGTTTTTTTATGGATGAGATTTAGATTGCGATAGGAAGCGTGAAGCAAAAAGCTACAATATTGCAGGATGCGTTCTTTTAAGATGGAAAACTGTATGCAAAGAGCCTGAATGAAAAGAGGAGGAAAGCATGAAACTATTGATTATTTTAATGTCTGCCATGATGTTGTTTTTAACTGCATGTGATTCACGTACTGAGCGTGAAAATGAAGACAATCGTAGTGTACTCGGTCAAGCTTCTGACAACGACAACGACAACGACAACGACAACGACAACGACAACGACAACGACAACGACAACGACAACGACAACGACAACGACAACGACAACGACAACAAGGACGATGATTAAATTCAAAATTGAGGCATAAAAAAAGGAGGCTCATTTGCCTCCTTAAAATCAATTTTTGGAAAAAATTAAGGGTGCAGATTGCACCCTTAATTTTAAAAGTAATCGTTTACGCATTAAAACGCATTGATAAATCCACAGCTTTGACATCTTTGGTTAAAACACCCATCGAAATATAATCTACGCCTGTACTAGCCACTTCACGTAAATTTTCAATGGTGATGTTGCCCGACGCTTCAAGTTTACAACGACCTGCCACATGCTTGACCGCATCAATCATTTGTTGCTGGCTAAAGTTATCCAACATCACAATATCAGCTTTGGCTTCAAGGGCTTGATTTAGTTCATCCCAAGTTTCCACTTCAACTTCTACAGGTTTGCCCGGAGCAATGGCATGTGCTTTGGCAATTGCCTGAGTAATGCCGCCTGCTGCCATAATGTGATTTTCTTTAATCAAAAAGGCATCAAATAAGCCTAAACGATGGTTTTGTCCACCACCGACCGTGACAGCATATTTTTGTGCAATGCGTAAACCCGGTAAGGTTTTACGGGTATCTAGCAGTTTGGTATTTAAGCCTTCAAGTTGTTGCACATAGGCTGCGGTTTTAGTCGCAACAGCAGACAGGGTTTGCACAAAATTCAGCGCAGGGCGTTCTACCGTTAACAGGCTGCGTGCAGAACCTGCCAATTTCAAAAAGGCTTCATTGGCAGCAACGTGGTCGCCATCATTTTTTAACCACGTGACTTGCACATTGGCATCGTATGCTTGAATCAGGGCATTTACCCACGGTTGACCTGCCAAAATCATGTCTTCACGGCTAATAATGGTGGCAGTGGCCTGCTCATCTTCAGGGGTCAATAATGCGGTAATATCACCATCGCCAATATCTTCTTGCAAGGCTTGCTGAATATTGATTTGGATGGATTGTTCAAGCAAAGCTGGAGAGATGCTCATAAGATTTTCCGTGTCGATCTTGCCCATGAAAATTGCGCGTTATATTAACACTGTTCTGCGTCAGGATGTGTTTTTTAGCCACGTTCGGGTGTAATTTAAGATGTTCATTGTCACGCGTTGGCATTAAACTGAAATTTCTGTTCTATTTTTCTATTCTAATGGTTTGGGGATTGCCTTATGCAGCATGTGCCGTCGTTTCAGGTGGTTGAGGGTCAATTACAAGGGGCAAGACAAGTCCCATCTCCGAATTTCAACGCCCGTCCGACAGACCAAGAGATTCAATTGCTGGTCATTCACAATATTAGTTTGCCGCCGTCACAATTTGGTGGTGGTTATATTGAGCAATTTTTTCAGAACCAAATGGATTGGTCGCAGCATCCTTACTTTCAGACCATTCAGGGCCTGCAGGTTTCGGCACATTTGTTGATTTTAAGAACAGGCGAGGTGCTGCAATTTGTTAATTTTGCAGATCGGGCGTGGCATGCGGGGCGTTCTAGTTATTTGGCACAGCCTGAATGTAATGACTATTCAATTGGGATTGAATTAGAGGGCAGTGATGACTTGCCTTTTGAAACAGCGCAATATCAGAGTTTGGTGCAGGTGGTACACAGTTTGCAGCAGGCCTATCCGAGTATTCAACAGCATATTGCAGGACATTCCGATATTGCACCGGGACGTAAAACTGATCCGGGGCCGTATTTTGACTGGCAGTATTTTCGTGAACAGTTATCTCAACTTAAAGCTTCGACATCACAGGAAAAATTGATCAATCAATAACAAAACTTTGTTGATGCTTTGATTACAATAGCGACTAAATTTTTAATTGGGTGGTAACGATGGCGCTTTGGCGATCGACCTTTATTGTCAGTGCAATGACCATGCTGTCACGGGTGCTAGGATTAGTCCGTGATGTGGTATTGCTGAATGTGTTTGGTGCAGGTAAAGATTTCGATACCTTTGTGGTGGCGTTTCGTATCCCCAACTTTTTCAGGCGACTGTTTGCCGAAGGGGCGTTTTCGCAGGCATTTATTCCTGTATTGACCGAATATAAAACCAGCCGCACTCATGCCGAAGTACAAATTTTAATTAGTCGGGTTTTTGGCTGTTTAATGACGGTAATGACAGGGCTAACCTTTACCGCCATGGTGGCTGCGCCTGCGGTGATGTATATCTACGCACCGGGTTTCCATAGCGACCCTGAAAAGTTTGCGCTAGCCACCGATATGTTCCGCCTGACCATTCCTTATTTGTTGTTTATGTCGCTGACGGCATTTGCCAGCAGTATTTTGAACAGCTATGGCTCATTTACCACGCCTGCCTTTGCGCCTGTATTGCTGAATGTGGCGATGATTGCAGGTGCATTATGGCTCACACCGTACATGGCAGAGCCGATTATGGCACTGGGTTGGGCGGTGATTATCGCGGGTGCTTTACAACTTGCGATTCAAATTCCAGAACTATGGCGTAAAAAGCTGCTGATTCCCCCTAAAGTTGATTTCAAGCATGAAGGGGTGGATCGGATTATGAAGCTGATGCTGCCTGCTTTATTTGGGGTATCGGTCACGCAAATTAACCTGCTACTCAACACCATTTGGGCATCTTTTATGCAGGATGGTTCGGTGTCGTGGTTGTATAGTGCGGAACGTATGACAGAGCTACCTTTGGGCTTAATTGGTGTAGCGATTGGGACGGTCATTTTACCGTCACTGTCTGCGCGTCATGCAGAACAAAATATGGATAAATTCCGCGGCATGATGGACTGGGCTGCACGGGTGATTATTTTGGTAGGTGTCCCTGCCAGTATTGCACTGTTTATGTTATCAACGCCTATTATCCAAGCCTTGTTTGAGCGTGGTCAGTTTAGTTTTAAAGATACGCAAATGACCGCTTTGGCCTTGCAATGTATGAGTGCAGGGGTGATTTCATTCATGCTGATTAAAGTCTTTGCACCGGGTTTTTATGCACAGCAAGACACCAAAACACCAGTACGTGTGGGGTTAATGGCTGTGGCTGCCAATGCGATTTTAAACGTGGTGTTTATTGGCTTCTTTAAACTGATTGACTGGCAAGCTGAACACATGGCATTGGCACTGGCATCATCAGGTTCGGCTTTGGTGAATGCAGGCATGTTGTATTTCTATTTGCATCAACGCAAGATTTTCCGTTTTGGTGCGCACTGGAAAAAACTCATGGTGCAGTTTGCAGTGGCAAATGCCGTGATGATTGCTGCGTTGTGGTATGCCTTAACTTGGTATAACGGTGATGTATCACAATGGATGCGTGTGGCAGAAGTCACTGCGCTGTGTGTGGTGGGCGTAGTGGCCTATGGGGTTGGATTGTTGGCAACGGGTTTTAGACCACGTCATTTAAAACCTTAATGAAGCGAAGTTGATCTGAAAAAATACCGCAATTTAAATTGCGGTATTTTTTTGTTTAAAGATGATGCGGCTTTGGATTATTTTACAATTTCTAAAAGTTCCACATCAAAAATAAGCGTGCTGTTTGGCTCAATTGCATCGCCTGAGCCAATTTGACCGTAGGCTAGAGCAGCAGGAATAAAGAAGCGATATTTGGCACCAACTTTCATGAGTTGTAAGCCTTCAGTCCAACCTTGAATGACTTGGCTGACCTGAAATTCTGCAGCTTGATCGCGGGCGATAGAACTGTCAAATACCGTACCATCAATTAAACGACCTTCATAATGGACTTTAACGGTAGAGGTGGCTTTGGGTGATTTGCCCGTACCTGCCTGTAAGACTTGATATTGCAAGCCAGACTTGGTGACTTTGACCCCTGCCTTTTTGGCATTATTGTTTAAAAAGGCTTGCCCAATTTTAGCATTGCTATCGGCTACTTTTTTAAGCTCAATCAGTTGTTTGGCTTCGGCTTGCTTTTTGAATTGAGTCAGCACTCGTGCCATTTCTTCATCGCTTAAACTGGCGGCTTGGTCTTGTGTTGCCATTTTTAAGCCAGCAATGAAGGCTTCGAGATCAATATCTTTTAAGGTTTCCGCATTGCTGCGCCCCATTAAATAACCAAAGCTATAACCGACCTGATCTGCAACAGGACTTTTATTGGTCACGGTTTTGGCAAAACTGCCACTGCTGAGCAGTGCGATACACACAAGGGCAAGGTGTTTTTTCATTCTTTTCGTCCTAAGACCATACAAGAGAGCCAAGCTCTCCTGAAAGGGTGATGTTGTTATTTCACTTCAATCAGTTCAACATCAAAAATTAAGGTGCTGTTGGCAGGAATCATGCCTGGTACACCTTGTTCGCCGTAGCCCAGTTTCGATGGAATATACAGCGTAGCTTTACCGCCTTCCTTCATGAGCTGTAAACCTTCAGTCCAGCCCGGAATGACTTGATTCAGTGGGAATTCAATTGGCTCACCACGTTGTACCGAGCTGTCAAATACTTTGCCATCGACCAGTTTACCCGTGTAGTGCACTTTGACCACAGAGCTTGCCGTTGGCTGTTTGCCTGTGCCTTCTTTAATCACTTGATATTGCAAGCCAGAAGCTGTGGTTTGTACGCCTGCTTTTTTGCCATTTTCAGTTAAGAATGAATCACTGGCTGTTTGTGCAGCTTGCGCTTGAGTGGCTTGTTTTTGTTGCAACTCTTGCTGGAATTGCTCATAGGCTTTTTGTAATTCTTCTTCGGTGTAGGCAGGTTGTTTACGCGCATGACCTTCACGCACACCTGTTACAAAGCTGTTGATGTCTAGCTCTGGTGGGGTTTGATGTGCCACTTCATAACCCAAAGCGTAGCTGATTTTTTCAACCGCAGAAGCATTTGCCGACGCTTTAGAGGTCGCCACTGCTGGGTTTTGAGAGGCATAATAAACAGGAACAAGTGCAGCACCGCCTAAAATTACAGCAATAGCGATGGGTAAGGCTTTACTCATAGGTTTTCTCAAATTCATTTTATAGTTAAAAAAGCAGCATTCATCTTAGCAGACTTTTTCACAGACTTTTCTAGTTTGGCACGTGGCTTTGCAGCCTGTGTCGATTCAACTTTTTAATATATGCTGCTTACGCAGTTTATTCTATAACAGACTGAATATCTAAAACATTTTTTATACATAAATCTTGCCCATCTGAGATGAGCAAGACCGTTAAATTGGGCAAGATTTAACTTAAAAATCAGTCAAAGTCGGCCTTTAACACCACCCGATAGCGTGCCTTGCCCTGATGCAAATGTTCAATTGCCTGATTGATTTGTGACATCGGAAAAACTTCCACCTGTGGGGCAATCTGTTTGCGTGCGGCAAATTGTAGTAATTGACGCAGCGCTGCAGGCGAACCTGTCGATGAACCAGTAACCGATTTTGCACCGCCAATTAAGCTGCCCGCCTTAATTTGCATGGGTTCTAGCGCTACACCTAGCATGTGAATAGTGCCATGTGGTGCAAGCGTACTTAAATAAGCATTCCAGTCCAAGCTTACGTTTACCGTACTTAAAATCAGGTCAAACTTGCCACGCTGGGTTTTAAGGGCAGCAGCATCACGGCTGTTCACTACATGGTCTGCACCCATAGCCAGTAATTCTGCGGTTTTGTCTGGATTGGAACTGAACGCCGTAATTTCACAGCCCCATGCTTTTAATAATTTGATGGCGATATGCCCCAAGCCACCAATACCAATCACCGCAACATGATGTACTGCCTGAATTTGATGTTTCAAGATCGGATCAAATACGGTAATTCCACCACAGAGCAAAGGCCCTGCACTGACAGGATCGACCTCATCGGGTAATGGAATTACCCATTGCCAACCTGCACGGACTTTATCGGCAAAACCACCTGCATGTCCCACAATGGTTGCGGTAGTGCCATTGCTGCACAGC
Source organism: Acinetobacter sp. YH01004 (assembly GCF_013420455.1). Classification (NCBI taxonomy): domain Bacteria; kingdom Pseudomonadati; phylum Pseudomonadota; class Gammaproteobacteria; order Moraxellales; family Moraxellaceae; genus Acinetobacter; species Acinetobacter sp. YH01004. Next base: position 122,928 of record NZ_VOXZ01000007.1, on the reverse strand, counting down.
ACTTGTTCGCCTGCAATACAGGCATCGCAGTGTTGGCAACTGTCTGCAGTCCAGCCAATGCCTACACGTTGCCCCACGGTTAAGCCTTTGGCCTCACTGCCTAATTGGGTAATCGTGCCAATAATTTCATGTCCTGCCACCACAGGATATACCGAGGAATGCCAGTCATTTTGAATGACTGAAAGATCGGAATGGCATAAGCCACAATATTCGACTTTGACTTCTACCTGATGCGCCTGCAATTCACCCGCATCAAATTGATAGGCTTGCAGGGCTTCACCTGCCTGCATTGCGGCATAGGCTCGAATGGTATTACTCATATTGCACCGTCCTTGTCATCGACTGACTGTATTGATTGGTGATCTTGCTATTATGGGTTGAGCAGTTTTGAATACTAAAGCTTGGATGTTGCTTTAAGATGTTGTTTTAAAGTGACAGTGATTTTCATGATCATCGACCATGCCTACAGCTTGCATAAAAGCATAGCAGGTGGTCGGGCCTACAAATTTAAAACCATTTTTCTTTAGGGCTTTCGACATGGCAACACTAGCGTCGGTTTGTGCAGGCGCAAGACGATAGTCAGGTACATCATTCCTAATAGGTTGCTGTGCAACAAAACCCCAAAGCCATGTCACGACGTTTATATCGGCGTCTTTTAGTTTTTGCCATGCACGTGCGTTGTCACGAATTGCTTGTAATTTACCTCGATGTCGAATCAATCCAGCATCTTGTAATTTGAGCGCAATATCATCATCACTGAAGGCGGCAATTTCAGCAATGCTGTATTGGAAAAAATGCTGACGATACGCTTCGCGTTTTTTTAATACAGTAATCCAAGACAAGCCTGCTTGCTGTCCTTCTAAACACAGCATTTCAAATAAATGCGCTTCGGCAAATACAGCTTGTCCCCATTCTAAATCATGATAGGCAATATAAAGCGGATCATCGGAACACCAGCCACAGCGTTGTATCGTCATGGGTCATGCTCCTTGTTGAATAGATGTGAATGGGACAGACTTAAAGCTGAAATGCTGCCCATTGGTCATGTTGGTTATCCCAATAATATAGTTCTGCCTGTTGCAGATCGTGAAAGGAAATCCAGTTGTCTTTACCGACTTTATCTGAATAGCCTGTGCTGATGAGCAGGGCATCTTCAGTAATTTCCATGACCCAGCCTTGATGGACTTGTCCTGCCAACACAATTTTTTGTTGATTGCCAGATTCTGCAAATTCCACCAATCGATTTATCAAGGCTTCAGACATGAAATGTTCCTAACAAAATTAACGTAAATAAGGATAAGGATTGACCGCACCGCGTCCTTTACCATTTAAATAAAGTCCGTAATGCAAATGTGCGGCAGTGTGTCGGGCGTTGCCTGTATTGCCGACATAGCCAATATGCGTTCCTGCCTTGACATAATCGCCCACGTTTAAACCGCGTTTATGTCCATCCAAGTGTGCATAGTAATGCCAAGTGCCTGCAGGCCCTAATATCCAAATTACTTTACCACCTAAGCGATTATCGCGTAAGTCTGCAATTAAACCTTCTGTAGCGCTATACACTTTGCTGCCTTTGGCGGCAAGAATATCAATGCCTTCATGCAAACGTCCGCTACTACGAGATGCACCCCAAGTGTCATTCAACTGATGCGCTTTAATGCCCTGCACAGGAATGGGCAAGCGAGTTTTTAAACTCATTTGATTGAGTTTTTGCACCAAGGCAGGCGGGAGTGGGGTACTGGGACGTTTCGGTGCAGAACTACAGGCCGCAATCAATAAGGTAAAGAGTGACAGGCTTAAAACAGCAATCCATCGAAACATAAGACATCCTTGTAATGGCAGTGAAAGCAAAGATTTCATTCATCACGATGCTTGACTATGTCACAGATTGATTGCCGAGATCAATTTTTTCATGGCCGTCGGAATGCCCAAATCGCTGGCTTGTTGCGGACTATACCAATCTGCATTCAGTTCTATTGCCAAGTGTTCTTGTAGATCAGCATCGACCTGAAAACACAGTGCTTCAAGCTGCCAAGTGAAATGGGTAAAGCTATGTGAAATCTGTGCGCGTTGCTGTACCTGTTTAAGGCTCAAGCTTTGACACAGTTGCTCAAAAGCCTGTGCATCTTCAATAACAGGCAAACACCATAGTCCACCCCAAAGTCCTGTATTGGGACGTTGTTGCCATAACCACTGATCTGCGCATTGCAGTACTAAGACCTGTGCAGATTTAACGGGTACGGCTTTTTTCGGTTTTTTAAAGGGCAATTCCTGCTCTAAACCTTGTTGATGTGCTTTGCAGTGTTGTTGCATTGGGCAATATAAGCACAGTGGTTTTTTGGGGGTACAAATGGTGGCGCCCAAATCCATAATAGCCTGCGTATAGTCGTGATTACGCACTTCGGGGCAGAGCTGTTCTGCCAGTTGCCACATGGCACGTTCATGTACAGGTTTGGATAAATCATCTTCAATAGCAAAAAAACGTGCTAAAACCCGTTTGACGTTGCCATCCATAATGACGCCGTATTGGCGTAAACCCAGCGACATCATGGCACCACCCGTAGAGCGACCAATGCCCGGCAAAGCCATCCACTGTTCGAGCGTACTTGGAAAATGTCCTTGCTGTGCCACAATGGCTGCGGCTTTATGCAAGTTGCGGGCGCGGGCGTAATAGCCTAAACCTGCCCAATACGGTGCAACTTCATCCCAAGTTGCACGTCCTAAATCTTGCACTGTCGGAAAGCGCTGCAAAAAACGCTCAAAATATTGCAATACGGTTTTGACCTGAGTTTGTTGCAGCATGATTTCAGACACCCACACCGCATAGGGATCATCGGCGACTTGCCACGGCAGGTCATGGCGTCCGTGTTGATCGAACCACGTGAGGAGAGCATCGGAAAATGAAAAAGCAGTCATGCGAACCCAGTTTGTAAAGTAGCGGCTTAGTATAGCCAAACTGGCGTGGGAATTACGTGCATAAAAAAAGAAGATGAGCGTGCATCTTCTTCTTTAGGTTTGGTTTCACTTGGTTTGGGATAAAACGAGTCGTGGTTTAAATTTGACCGCTCATACCCCAACGGTTATCCAATTTTAAGGTCTGACCTTCATAGCGTGGAATAATGTGGATGTGTAAATGCTCAGATTTAGCATCAAACACATCGCCATCATTAAAACCCACATGGAAACCTGCAGGTTGATGACGCAATTGCAACTCATTGCGCGCCAATTCTAATAAAGACAATAAACTTTTACGTTCTTTGTCTGTAATGTCAAAAAAAGAGCCGACGTGACGTAGCGGAATGATCACGCAATGTCCTTTAGACAGGGCATTGGGTTCAGGCAAAATTACCCCAAATTCATTTTTTGCCAAAACATCATAATCATCAAAATTGCAATAAGGGCATTGCTCAGTCATTGTTATATCCTCTTCTTTAAAATTTTCTTGGCTTGCGTTGAGTATATGCTGCGTAATGTGAACAGCAGATTAATCTGCTAAACGACGATCCAACACTTCATACATGGCAGCTAAACCTTGTTGCTCTGCCGATGCGTTATAGCCTAAATCGACCCCATTGGCTTTGGCACGTTCATCGGCTTGAGGGTTACTAAAGCCGTGTTTGGCATCTTCAAAAATAATCACTTCATGCTCTACTTGAGCCGCGTGCATTTCTTCACGGAAACTTGCGACGTCGTCTAAAGTCACCATGCTGTCCAGTTCACCATGCAACACCAAAATCTCGGCTTGTACCTGACCTTGTTGTGCAGGGGCTTTCGGGCTGAGGTTGGCGTGGAAGGTCACCACTGCTTTTAATGCTGCGCCAGAACGAGCCAAATCCAGAACGACTTTGCCGCCATAACAGAAACCAATTGCAGCGAGTTTATCGCGATTTACTTCAGGTTGGGCAGCTAAAGTGTCCAAAGCTGCAGACGCACGAGTCACAATTGTGTCAGCATCTGCAAAAGTTTGCATCATCCATTCATTGGCTTGGGCTGCGGTGGTGGTGACTTTTTTATCGCCATACATATCAATCGCTAAGGCTGCAAAACCATGTTCAGCCAATTCACGCGCGCGTTGTTCGGTGTATTCGTTACGTCCCCACCATTCAGGTGCGACAATCACCCCCGCGACAGCTTGTGCTGTTTCTGGTGCAGCAAAATAACCGATCAGTTTGCTGCCATCTGCAGCCGTATATTCAATTTCGCGAGTTTTGATTGCTAAAGCCATGCCTTATTCCTTATCGTTTTCAATGCCATGATTAAAGCATAATAATATGGCACGCATTTTTAAAAACAGGGTAAATACTGCCTATAAATGTGAGAAAATATTTTTAAAATAGCCAAATTGGCATTTGTTGCGTAAAAAGCGGACATAAAAAAAGAAGGAAAAATCCTTCTTTTTTATCTGATTTTTAGGAATTTATAGACGAGGTCACTAGATTTTTCCGCGAGAGAGGAAACCAACAATTGCCAAAATCACAGCAATCACCAATAAAATAATGGCAAAGTCTTTGGATAAACCTGCGACACCACCAAAACCAAGTAAACTCGCGATTAACGCAATCACTGCGAAGATTATAGCCCAACGAAACATAATTGTTCTCCATGTGTTTTTATAGCTTCTGAATTTAGTATAGGGAGCTGAACGCAGCACACTGTTTTGTTTTTGTGTATTAAATGTTCAGTTGTTTGAGTTAAGTGTTTGATTCATTTAAAGACTAAACAAAAGCAACAAGTTGAAACAAGGCTGTTATAATGACGCAGTTTTGTTATTTTCTGTGCGCTATGTCTGATCAATTACGACCTGAATTTTGGAAAAACTATCCGCTGAATGCCTTAAATACTGCGGAATGGGAAGCCTTGTGCGATGGTTGCGGTTTATGCTGTTTGGTCAAACTAGAAGATGAAGACACGCAAGAAGTGGCCTATACCAAAGTGGCGTGCAAGTTACTGGACTGTAACACAGCACGTTGTTCAGATTATGCCAATCGCTTTGACTTTGTGCCCGATTGCATTCAACTTACCCCCGAAAAACTAGAAAAAATTCACTGGTTGCCGCCAAGTTGTGCCTATCGTCGTTTAAAACAGGGCAAAAATTTGCCATCTTGGCATTACTTAAATACGGGCTCACGCCAAAGTGTGATTAAAGCCAAAAAATCTGCGGCAGGGCGTTGTATTTCAGAACTGGATGTTGCAGAAGAAGATATAGAAGATTATGTGGTGCGTTGGGTGCGTTAATTCATACTGCAGAATAAACTTTGAATCGTGTTTTAGCGATAAATCGGTACGATTAGAAATACTCCAAAGCTTGAGATCATAGTAGACTAGGTTGAAGTCAAGTATAGAAATAACAAGATGTCAGAGAGTCATATTCCACTGCCTGAGCGTTTGCGTCCACGCGATTTATCGCAAATTATTGGTCAAGATCATCTTTTAGGTGAGCAAGCGCCGTTACGCCAAATGATTGATCAGGGGCATTTGCCTTCAATTATTTTCTGGGGGCCACCAGGGGTGGGGAAAACCACCATCGCTTTGCTGTTGGCGCAGGCGGTAGATCGTCCTTTTATCAGCCTTTCTGCCTTGAATACTGGGGTCAAAGAGCTGCGTGAAATTATTGCCGAAGGCGGCGATTTGCTCACACCAGTGGTGTTTATTGATGAAATTCATCGCTTTAATAAGTCGCAGCAAGATGCCTTATTAAATGCGGTGGAAAAGGGCAAAATCACCTTAATTGGTGCGACCACTGAAAATCCATCTTTTGAAGTCAATAGTGCGCTGCTTTCACGTTGTCAGGTCTATACCTTAAAGGCTTTAGATGCCGATTCGATTCAGACTTTGCTTACTCAAGCCATTCAGCAAGATCAATTCTTAAAAGACCGTTATATTCAGATTGAAGAATTTGATGCTCTGATTCAGTTTGCTGCAGGTGATGCACGCAAGGCTTTAAACCTACTGGACTTGGTGGCAAGCACCTTTGAACCCGAGGTGGAAAATATCATCACCAACGCGATTGTGGTCAAGGTTGCGCAACAAAACATTGCCCGTTATGACAAGTCAGGCGAGCAACATTATGATTTGGTATCGGCTTTTATTAAGTCAATTCGTGGCAGTGACCCCGATGCTGCATTGTATTGGATGGCGCGCATGCTCAAAGGCGGTGAAGACCCGAGCTTTATTGCGCGTCGCATGTTGATTGCTGCTTCGGAAGATATTGGCAATTCAAATCCGAATGCCTTGTTATTGGCAGGCGAGTGTTTCCGCTCGGTACAAGTGCTGGGTATGCCCGAAGCGCGGATTATTTTAGGACAATGTGCAGTATATTTGGCAACCAGTGCCAAAAGTAACAGTACTTATTTGGCAATTAATAAAGCCATGGATTTGGCTGAAAAAACCGCCAACTTACCTGTGCCACTGCATTTGCGTAATGCACCGACCAAACTGATGAAAGAACAAGGCTATGGCGTAGATTATTTGTATCCGCACAATTACCCAGAGCATTTTGTGCTACAGGACTATTTGCCGCCTGAACTGAAAGGCACAAAGTTGTATGAGTCGGCACGTAATAAACGTGAAGTGGAAGGTGAGCGTTTACAACAACGTCGTTGGCAGCAGACTCAATCCTAAGCGATTTGGTATAGCTGAAAAGATATTTGTAAAAGTATTGGCATAAAAAAAGCTCAAGAATCAACTTGAGCTTTTTTAGATTTGTTTGCAGCCTTGAGTGCTGCATTCAAAGGTTTAAAGCGGTTTGATGTTTACAGCATTCGGGCCTTTTTGACCTTGCGCAATGCTGAATTCAACTTGCTGACCTTCGTGTAAAGTCTTGAAGCCTGAGTGTGCGATTTCGCTGAAATGCGCAAACACATCTGGACCAGATTCTGGTTGAATAAAACCAAAACCTTTAGTTTCGTTAAACCACTTTACCGTGCCTTTCATTGTCGGATTTGACATAGGGAAATATCCTGCTGAATTTTAATATGTTGCAATCTAAAAAAGATTTGGAATAACTGGGAAAAAGATGCGACTTAAAATCTGAACAAACGAAGGATTACAAAATAAAACTACGGACTTAGACGATTAAAACGAACTTCATATTTTTCTAGTATGACAACAAGCATACACGGAATTGCAGAATACACAATTTAAATTCAGATAAATTTAAAAATAGGCAGACAGACTGGGCATTGTGGATGGGGCGATTTTTTCAAAGATTTGGTTTGTAAACCCTGTTTGGTCTACAGCAAAATACAAAAAACCGAGCAATGTTGCTCGGTTTTGGGAATTCAGCTTTTAAAATTGAAAAGCTTGAATTAGATATTGTCTAAGTCGATGCCTAAACGTGCAGCAACTTCTTCATAAGCTTCAACCACACCGCCTAAACCTTGACGGAAACGGTCTTTGTCGAGTTTCTTCTTGGTGTCTTTGTCCCATAAACGGCAACCGTCTGGAGAGAACTCATCACCCAACACAATACGGTCGTGGAATACACCAAACTCAAGTTTGAAGTCGACCAAAATCATGTTACCTGCATCAAACAATGCTTTTAATACATCGTTGACTTGGTAAGTTAATTCTTTCATTTTTGCCAATTGTTCAGCATTGGCCCAACCTAAAGCAATCGCTTGAGATTCGTTTACCATTGGGTCGCCAAGAGCGTCATCTTTAAAGAACAATTCAAATGTAGGTGGGGTCAGTTCTTTACCTTCTTCTACACCTAAACGACGGCAGAGTGAACCTGCAGCGTAGTTACGAATAACGCACTCTACAGGAATCATGTCTAACTTTTTCACCAATACTTCGTTTGGTGTAAGTAGTTTTTCAAAGTGAGTTTCGATACCCGCTTCAGCCAATTTTTCCATGATAAAGGCGTTAAAACGGTTGTTCACCTTACCTTTACGATCTAGTTGTTCGATTTTTTCGCCATTGAACGCAGAGGCATCATCACGAAAGACTAAAATCAGGTGGTCTGCACTGTCTGTGGTATAAACAGATTTTGCTTTACCAGTATAGAGCAAGGTTTGTTTTAACATGAGGGAACCTTTTTCAAAAAAAAATGCCTAGTACGGCTAGGCTGGCCAATTTTGGTAAATCTGGGCCAACAGATCTGCAGCTTTTTCTTGATCTGCAAAGCTGTTATCGGCATTGAATACAGCTAGGTTGTTGCTCGAACCGACAGAGGTCAATCTTAAGACATAAATCTGTTGATCGACCTTAATGGTTGCCTCGTAACGGTTCTTACTTTGACCAACAATGCTGTAATTCAGACTGCTGAGGGTGGCAAGTGTGTATTGCCAAATTGTAGCAGAATTTCCATCAATTTTGAGCAACGGATTTTGGTTTCCGTCAACTACGGGTTGAGGACGTCCAATTTGCGTACTGTCTTGAACTGTGTTGCTGCTGGCTTGCATGGCTTCAGGACGTGGCATCGCAAAACGGTTGCCACGTGCATTTTCAAGCTTAGGTGCATTTGCCGTTGCTAAAGGGTCAACGCTTGGTGCAGGATACAACGGTGTTGCAGGTCGAACCACAGAACCTTCTGGATATTGAAGTGGTGCTAAAGTAGCGGCGTCTTTATAGTCCAATGAACCATTATTGATGGCAAGAGAACTACAACCAGCCAAACTCAATACTGAAAGTGCGGCGATAAAACCAAAACGTAATTGCATCATACTAAGCTCTTTTATTGAATGACACCCGCAGCCTGAAGGGCTTCGCGTAACGGTGCACGATATTGTTCTGCAAGCGGAGTTAATGGCAGGCGAATTCCTGTACCAATTAATCCCATTTCATGAAGTGCCCATTTCACAGGAATTGGGTTCGATTCACAAAATAGAATATTGTGTAAATTTGCAATCGCACTGTTTTGTTGCTCTGCACCTGCAGCATCACCTGCGATTGCAGCCGCGCAAACTTGGCTCATGGCTTTTGGTGCAACATTGGCGGTTACAGAAATATTGCCTTTTGCACCGTGCAGCATCAATTGATATGCCGTAGCGTCATCGCCTGAATACACCACCATGTTTTTGCCTGTTAAGCCAGCCAATAATTGCTGACCACGTGGCACATCGCCCGTTGCATCTTTTACGCCCACAATATTTGGGATGTCTGCAAGACGGATGACCGTTTCATTTGACATATCTACACCAGTACGACCCGGTACATTATATAAAATGATAGGTAAATCAACTGCTTCTGCAATTGCTTTATAGTGCTGGTATAAACCTTCCTGAGTTGGCTTATTATAATAAGGCGTTACCAATAAGGCCGCATCTGCACCCAATTGTTGTGCTTCTTTGGTCAGTTCGATGGCTTCATGCGTTGAGTTTGCACCAGTACCAGCAATGACAGGAATACGCTTATTTGCGACGCGAATAATTTCTGCGATCACTTTGGTGTGCTCTTCCATACTTAAGGTCGATGCTTCACCAGTTGTACCTACAGCAACAATACTGTTGGTACCTTGTTCTATGTGCCACTCAACGAGCTTCTCGAGACCTTTCCAATCTACGCTGCCATCTTCTAACATTGGGGTGACAATTGCGACAATTGAGCCTTGAATGGTCTGTGCTTGCTGAGTCATTTTTTAAAAAGATCCTATTTTTCCATCCACAGAGGTGTAGAAAAGGTAGATGTGGATGGTTGCAGTATTTTGATTTGGGTCAAAATTCAATCAAATTGATTAAATAATGCTTAGCCAAATTATGACTGATTCAGTGTGTCAGAACAATATGCTTTCGTCAAAGCAATCATAAACTTTGTTTAATTTAGTATTTTAGGATCAGCAGCTTGTTGTTCAAAATAAAAAAATAATAACCATCTCCTTTGTACCCAAATTTTCATTGGTATGGCGCAACCCTCATCAGCACTTTTTTAGCCTCAAGTTTGAAATACAACGCTGAATATAGGGTCTGTTGACATTTCATAAATGGCTTGCGCTGTAGGCTAAAACTGAGCAGATCAGGCATGAAACGCAGGGAATAGCGAGACTATTGCCAAGTTTCATAACGCAATCTGAGAAAGTTTTAGCCACAGCCTTTCAGGGCGAGCATATTTTTTGCTGCTATTGCGTTATGTGCCAGTCATTTAGAATGACTAAATTTCCTGTCTCATGCTTTATATCAGCTAAAAAATCTTGCGAGATATATCTCTCACGTCGCAAACATAGATGAATTGTCAACAGACCCTAGGTATTTATATAAAAAAACGCTCAATTCAGACCTTATAGCTCTTATATCTGACTGTTTTAATCGGGATATTTTGATTTTTGATTCTTAAGAATAATAGCTTTTAAGTCTACCTATGTTGTCGCTGACTTCTTAAATGGTGAGAAATCTTGCGCTGAATTTACTGCTTTAAGCGGGAAAATAGCGTGTAATTTGCCAGATTTATTGTTTTTTTCGCTATGTTTTTTTCTACATGCTTCGCAACACGTTTGCGCTGATCTGAAAAAATTCACTTTGGTCTAACACTTATTGATAGCTATTGCTGCAGTTTAAAACTGCGCAAGATGCAGGCTTTCACATGGCTATCTAATTCTAGTAGAGGGACCCAATGGATAGATCAACACAACATAGCGATCAGCGGCATGCGGTTATTACCGTCGCGATCTGCTTTTTAATTGCAGTGATTGAAGGTCTGGATATTCAGGCAGCAGGTATTGCTGCGGCAGGTATCCGTGAGCATTTTGGTTTAGACAGCTCGCAGCTTGGGGTATTTTTTAGTGCGGGTATTTTAGGTTTATTGCCAGGTGCTTTGGTTGGCGGACGTTTTGCAGACCGTATTGGTCGTAAAAAAGTATTAATCTGGTCTACAGCAGTCTTTGCTTTATTTACCTTATGTACGGTGTGGGTGAATAGCTTTGAAAGCCTATTGGCGGTGCGCTTCTTGGCAGGTGCGGGTTTAGGGGCAGCCATGCCAATTTTAATTACTTTGGCATCTGAAGCTGTTTCGCCACAAAACCGTGGTCGTGCTGTGGGCTTGATGTATTGTGGTATGCCTGTGGGTGCAGCCATTTTATCTTTAATTGCCAGTACAGATTTTGGCTCAAACTGGAAAAACATTTTCTATTTGGGTGGTTTGCTGCCATTTATTGTCATTCCATTGATGATGTGGTTATTGCCAGAATCACGTGAATTCTTAAAAGCACAAGCGGCAGGTAAAGATGTCACAGCACAAAATGCTGCGCCAAAAGCATCTTTTAAAGATTTGTTTAATTCACAAAACTTATTGCGTACCTTATTTATTTGGGTGAGTTACTTCTTTACCTTGATGGTGGTTTACATCATGTTGAGCTGGTTACCATCTTTATTTATGGAATTAGGTTTCTCGCGTAAAGAAGGCAGTACTGCACAGTTCTATTTCATGGTGAGTGCGACAGTCGGTACTGTAATTTTGGGTATGCTGACCGACCGTTGGAAAAAAGCCTACGTGATTTTATTGATGTATGGTGGTATTTTGGCAGGTTTATTTGCTCTAAATGCAGCGGGTTCACTCATGCAAATGTATATGGCTTCAGCTTTGGTCGGTGCTTTTGTGATTGGCTGTCAGGGCGTGTTATATGCTTTTGGTAGTATTGTCTACCCAACCGAAGTACGTGGTACTGGGGTCGGTGTTGCCTCTGCTGTTGGTCGTGTAGGCGCAATGCTTGGCCCTGCTATTGCAGGTCAGTTGTTGGCAGCAGGCTTTGGTGCGGCTGGGGTTATTTCAGCAGCCATTCCATGTATTATTATTTCAGCCATTTTCATGTTGTTATTGGTACGTCGTATTCAAACTGTTTAAAAGGATGAGAACAGTTGAAAGACCAAATAGCCTGCACCTGCAGGCTATTTTTTTGTATGTTGATCGCTGATTTTTGAGAGAAAATGCTCGAATGAAGTGTGACAAGTACTGTCGCAAAGCTGCCTGTTCTACTGGGTGGCAATGACGCAAGCAGGGTATAATAAGTCCTAAAAAACAGTAAATATAAGAGTATCATTTGAAGCAGAAAAAATTGATTGCAGAATTTCAGTTGGATCAACAGCAGTTTTCGCTGTATCTGATTGAATATGAATTTATTTTAGAACTGAAACGCCATTTTCGAGCAACACGGACTTCTCCAAAACAAAACGCGTGGCTGGCATTTGCCGATCAAGCTACTTATGAAGATGTCAACGCAGGTATTGATGCCTTTCAGGTGATGCGTTTAACCCGACAGCATTTGGTCAATTATTTAACTCGGCATCCATTGCCTTATTTTTATTTTCATGCCGCGACTGCACGCAAAGCCAAAATCTATCCACGTTTTGTACGGCAATTATTGTTACAGCTACCGAACTATCAACATTGTGCCGAAAACGATTCTTTTTATTTTTATCAAAGCGATACAACTCAGACTTAAATTTCAGCTATGCTGAGGGTAGCGTTTAAGATGGGAAAGGAAACAGCATGCAGCAGCTGAATAATGCCTTGATTGTGGTTGATGTGCAAAATGGTTTTTGTCCAGGAGGTAATTTGGCGGTTGCAAATGCCGATCAAATTATTCCCTGCATTAATGCGTTGGGACGTGTGTTTCAGAACATTGTGATCACCCAAGACTGGCATCCTGCAACGCATGTGTCCTTTGCTGCCAACCATGCAGGCAAACAGGACTATGAGCAGATTCAGCTCAGTTATGGCGAGCAAGTGTTGTGGCCTGTGCATTGTGTGCAAGGCACAGCTGATGCTGAATTACACCCAGATCTAGATTTGCCTACAGCACAATTGATTATACGCAAAGGTTTTCACGAGCAAATAGACAGTTATTCTGCCTTTATGGAAGCAGACCGCAAAACCACCACAGGCTTGGCGGCCTATTTAAAAGCCCGTGAAATTGATACGGTTTATATTGTGGGCATTGCCACCGACTTTTGTGTGGCGTGGACGGCAATAGATGCCTGTGAGTTGGGTTTTAGCACCTATGTGATTGAAGATGCCACCAAAGCGATTGATTTAAATGGCTCTTTAGAACAAGCATGGCAACAGATGTTGGCACAAGGAGTACAGCGAGTACAAAGTCAGCACTTACTTGGCTAAAACTAGATAACGAACTGGCCGCGAAAGGGAAGGGCGAAATCTTCCTTTTTTCTATAAAAATAGATTAAATGTAAAATAAAATAAATAAAAATCAATTTTTTACATATACTCAATTTTGACGAAATGTTCTGCGATTGATTGTGGGTGTAACATGATTGTCATAATCTCTACCTACCATGCCTTGCACAGAGGCGAAATAAGCAGACTGTCTTAAAAACAGCATAGAGAAGATATGGAACACTTTCAGCATTCATCTGATACTTATTTTAATCGTGAACTCTCTTTAATTGAGTTTAACCGTCGGGTCTTGGCGCAAGCTTTAGACCCAGAGTTACCTATTTTAGAGCGACTCAATTTTTTAATTATTTTTTCACGTAATTTAGATGAGTTTTTTGAAATTCGCGTTGCAGGTTTAATGAAGCAACTCGATTTGAATGCCATTACCCGTACCCCAGATGCCATTCCGACTGAACAGGTCTTGGTAGAACTGTCTGATAAAGTGCATCAGGCGGTGAAGCAGCAATACGACACTTTAAATTATGCCATTTTGCCGCAGCTGCAAAGTTTAGGGATTCACTTTATTCAATACCATGACATTGTGGATAAACATAAAGCGTGGATTGCCGATTATTTTGCCCGTCAGGTACAGCCTGTTTTAACGCCAATTAGCCTAGACCCATCGCATCCATTTCCGCGTTTGGTCAATAAAAGTCTGAACTTTATTGTCAGTTTACAAGGCAAAGATGCTTTTGGACGTGAAATTGAAATGGCGATTGTGCCTGCGCCACGCTCTTTGCCACGTTTAATCAATTTGCCAAAAGAAGTGGCAGGTAGTGCGACTGAACATATTTTCTTGACTGCGATTATTCAGCAGCATATCAATGATCTGTTCCCAGGCATGAAAGCCACAGGTTGCTATGCGTTTCGAGTGACCCGCAATGCCGACCTGATTTTGGCCGAAGATGTCGATGATTTGGCAGTTGCCTTAAAAGATGAATTATCGTCACGTCGTTTTGGGCGTGCGGTACGTTTAGAAATTGAAGATGATTGCCCGCAAGATATTATTGATTATTTGCTCAGAGAGTTTGATTTAGATGAGCAGCAATTATATCGGATTAGCGGGCCGATTAACCTGTCGCGTCTGACCAGTAGTTTTGACCGACCTGAATTGAAATATCCACCTTTTGCACCTGTGATTCCAAAAATATTTCGGAAGCAAAAACCGATGTTTGAGATTCTGAAAAAGCAGGATGTGTTGCTACATCACCCATTTGACTCTTTTCAGCCGGTGATTAATTTACTCAAAGAAGCGGCGAAAGACCCAAATGTGTTGGCGATTAAGCAAACGCTGTATCGTAGTGGCCCAGATTCTGAAATTGTGCAGGTACTTGCAGAAGCCGCACGTAATGGCAAAGAAGTCACTGCCGTGATCGAGCTACGCGCACGTTTTGATGAAGAATCCAACATTATGGTCGCCAACGTCTTGCAAGAGGCAGGCGCAGTGGTGGTGTATGGCATTGTCGGCTATAAAACCCATGCCAAAATGATTTTGATTGTGCGTCGTGAGCAAGATCAGTTGGTGCGCTATGTACATTTGGGTACAGGCAACTATCATGCGGGCAATGCACGTATGTACACCGACTATGGTTTGATGACCACACATCCTGATATTTGTGAAGATGTGCATCGGGTGTTTCAGGAACTCACAGGCATGGGCAGATCGGCAAAATTAAAAAACTTGCTGCATGCACCATTTACCTTGCACAGTGAATTGCTCAAACTGATTGAACAAGAAATCGGGTTTGCACAAGCAGGCAAAGCTGCCCGAATTATCATTAAAGTCAATGCATTGACTGAGCCTGAGTTAATTACGGCTTTGTACCGTGCTTCGCAGGCAGGGGTACAGGTCGATTTAATTATCCGCTCGATTTGTTGTTTGATTCCAAAAGTGAAAGGTATGTCTGAGCGTATTCATGTCCGTTCGATTGTGGGACGCTTTTTGGAGCATACCCGCGTGTATTATTTTGAGCATGGTGGTGCAAAAAAATTGTACTGCGCCAGCGCAGACTGGATGGGGCGCAACTTATTTTCACGGGTGGAAACTTGCTTCCCTATTTTGGATGAGAAAATTAAACAGCGTATTGTAGAAGATGGCTTGCTGAGTTATTTGCATGACAATCAAAATGCGTGGGAGCTACAAGCCAATGGCGAATGGCAGAAAGCTGCTGTGGTGGGGCAGGCTGCTGTACACAATGCGCAAATGTATTTGGTCGAGCAGAAGCAGTTGAATGTGTAAATTGGGCTGCAGTAAATGGATGTGATCTAGCATCTGTGAGTATAAAAAACCTGAGTATGTGTGCATACTCAGGTTTTTATGCTTTTAAGGCATCTCATGGATTATTTTAAGAAGCTCTTGAATGTTTGCCTTTTAGAATTTCAGTTCGCAGGCTTTGCGCCAACTCAGCCGATTGGCTGTCCATGCCATTAACCATAAAGGCATGGCGCATCAGCACATTGGTCGGATTTGGCATACTCACTAATTCATAATGCGTAGACAGTTCATCTAGTAATTCATTCGGTAAATGCACTGCATTTTCACGAGCAGATAATTGATGCACCAAACGCTCTGCTGCCTGCACTGCAGATAACTGCATGGCTTCGACTGCGGTTGATAAACCACTGCGAGTTTGCAACACAAAACGCTTTTCTTCACGATAACGCTTATACAGCACTTCAGACAATAACTGGAACACCGTGCCAATCATGGCCATACAGGCTGCTGCATTTGGTGTATTGGCTGCAATACTGAGTGTTGCGCCATCTTCATGGAATGGTTGTACTGTTTGAATGTCGGAACGGTTTAACTTGTAGTGTTGTACGCACAGTTCAATGCTTTTGTTCAGGAAAATCTGACATAAGCTAAAATAAGGCACAGACACACTTTGCGTGACCGTGTCTAATAATTGTTTCGGGTCATAAAACTGAATATTCAGCGCAATGTTGTTTTGCTCTTGGCTTTGCTCAATGGCTTTGTTTGCTTTAGGCGACATCACAGGTTTAGGCTGTTGCTGTGCCTGCGCAAGTGCCAAAGCCGTTTGATGTTTTTCTTGTTCAAGGGCTTGCGTCAATAATTGTAATTCGTGTTTAAGGCGAGATTCATTATTAATGCGTGCTAAATATTCACTACGACTTGGACGGGCAATCGCGCGATAAGCCAACCATAACAAGCCATGAACCAATAATGATAAAAGTGTCGCTAACCATTGGGTACGCAGAATTTCACCAATACTTGGCTGAATTAAGGTAATTTCAATGCTGCCGACTTTCTTTTCATTGATGATTGCATCGCGGACAAAGACTTCACCTTCACGGGTACGTGACTGTCCACCTGTCGCCAAGACCTGATTTTGCGCATCTAAAATACGAATAGAAGCAATGCTTGGATTGGTGGCATAACGATTCACCAATAATGCCAGTGATACTGTATTGGCAGGTTCCAGCTCAGAAAGGCTGTCTGTGACCAGTTGGCTGGTCATTAACTGCCCCTGATTGGCGCGGTTTTCATTTAATTGGTGTGTTGTTGCAAGCACCAATAAAAAGGTGTGAAAAGCAAAACTTACAATCAATAGGCTAGCAAATAGCCCTTGTCTAGGCGCATTCAAGGTAAAACTTCCAAGGCATTTATATTCAATTTAGATTATGATTCTCACAATAGTTGTAGCTCAGACCCGAGTCAATTCATGCGAGAAATCATTCTTATATCATTTTTAGGACCTGACCAACCTAATCAGTTTACTCGATTAATGCAGGTATTGTCCGCTCATTCCTTACAAATCTTAGATGTTGGCCAAGCTGTTATTCATAATCAACTGACTTTAGGTATTGTTGTTGCATCAGAAGACCAGACTGCAACTGCTTTAGCCATGAAGGAGATTCTGATTTTAGCACATGATATTGGCTTAACTGTGCGTTTTAAACCAATCTCTGCAACTGAATATGAGCAATGGGTCAAAGAAGGCGGTCGTACCCGTTATATCGTGACTGCACTGGCACCAGAGCTGAATGCCTCACATTTACAGGCGGTCACGCATATTGTATCTAGCCAAGGTTTTAACATTGAAACTGTAACCCGTTTGTCGGGTCGCCCACAGCTTAATGTAGCCGAAGATGAACCTAAACGTGCTTGCATTCAGTTTGGATTAAGTGGACAAATGCTAGATGCAGTTGCCATGCGTGCTGCGTGTTTAAGCCTGTCGAATGAACTGAGTGTGGATGTCGCGGTACAAGAAGACAATGCCTACCGTCGTAACCGCCGTTTGGTGTGTTTTGACATGGACTCAACGCTCATTGAACAAGAAGTGATTGATGAGTTGGCGATTGAGGCAGGTGTGGGCGATCAGGTGGCGGACATTACCGAACGTGCCATGCAGGGTGAACTGGATTTTCAGCAAAGTTTCCGCGCGCGCGTAGCATTGCTCAAAGGTTTAGATGCTGCTGTGTTGCCTAAAATTGCCGAACGTCTGACCGTGACCGAAGGTGCTGAACGCCTGATTTCAACCCTGAAATCTTTGGGTTATCGCACCGCTATTTTGTCGGGCGGTTTCCAATATTTCGCAGAATATCTGCAGGAAAAATTGGGGATTGATGAAGTGCATGCCAACATTCTAGATGTGGAAAATGGCATGGTTACAGGCGAAGTAAAAGGTCACATTGTGGATGGTGCGCGTAAGGCATTATTGCTACGTGAACTGGCAGACAAAATGGGGATTTCTTTGGAACAAGCCATTGCGGTGGGTGATGGTGCGAACGACTTACCAATGCTTTCTATTGCAGGTTTAGGTGTGGCGTTCCGTGCTAAACCGTTGGTACGTCAAAACGCCAATCAAGCCATTTCAAGCGTGGGCTTAGATGGTGTGCTGTACTTATTGGGCGTGCATGACAAAGACTTGAACCGTGCCTAATATGACAATTCAATGAAAAAAACGCAGCAGTCATGCTGCGTTTTTTGTTTGTATAATCAGCAGATAACGATGAACGGTAAACAAAAACTGTCGATAAAAACCGCAACAGCATTGAATGAAAAAAATATTTTTTAAGGCAAAAAAATAAGGTGTTTTTTTGTAATGACACGCGAATAAAGAGCTAGCTTAGCTTCCCGAAAACTACAAAATTTAAAAAATGTAATGACAATATAATATTGCGACAAGGTGTGTCGCTTTATAAAAATACAAGTCTTTTTTTATCTAGAAAACGCAGCATAATGCAGACATAGAATTTAAATCGACATCCATTATTTATTTAAACGGTATTTGAAGTCGCAGACCAATTCAAAAAGAGGCTGCATCTTTAGACGGAGGTTTTTATGCTAACAGCGAATTTAGCGACCATTGTAGGCTTAAGCCTCGTCGCAGCTGCGTTGATTGCTGTTTTCTTTTCGCCTTATCGTCGCTGGTTAAACTTTATGTTGGCAGGTATGGTGTTTTGGGGTTTATTGGAAGTGGTGCGCTACAGTGTGCAAAGCGTATTTGAACTGCCAATTACCTACAGTTACTTGTCGGCAATTTTCTTGGCGATGACTTTGGTGACTTTATTATTATTACGAGAAGACCGTCGGGCAGAGCGTGCTTTGGCAAAACGTCGCTATATCGAACATACCCCAGTCTATGAAGACGATCAGCAGCAGTGCTCAAGCCGCTAAATCGTACAGACTAAATTCAAAAACTTTAAAAAGATGCAACTGGTTTGCATCTTTTTTGCTTTATCTGTACGGCAGTTTGCGCCATCCAAACAGCGACAAAATTTTAACACCCTCCTAAAGATTGTTATACAAAGCCTTGCAGCAAAAAGCGGGAGTTGTGATAGGATGAGTCTGTTCATTATCCAACAATTACAATAGGCTTCACTGTCATGAAACTTTCTGCAATTCCTGTGGTCAAACTTCCTTTGGTTGATGTCAGCACCGATCCACTTGACCTTCTCGTGGCAGGTTTGGCATTGCGTATGAAACAACTGGCACGTACCAGTCCAAAATTTATTGAGTTGGTGCATGAACGCCAGTTCCGTATTCAAATTGGCACAGACTTGGGTATGGCGCGTCAAATTATTGTCAACAATGGACATATTGACACTGTGGCAGGCGATGCAGAAAAAGCCGATTTTATTTTGCAGTTTGCAGACAGCGAGCAAGGCGTAAAAACCTTAATGAAAGGTGATCCAACTGCATTTATGACAGGCATGCAAAATGGCAGCATTAAAATGGAAGGTGATTTTGGCTTATTGGTGTGGTTTAACCAAGCAGCGAAATTGATTCCACCTAAACTACCAAAACCTGTAAAAGAAAAAATTAAAATGGCACGCCAGTTTATTAAACAAAAAACGGGTAAATAAGCTGCTCAGACCCAAACAAAAACCTCTGATCAATTTTTGACAGAGGTTTTTTTATATGTGATTTACTCGACTTCCAAACAAAAAGTCACAGGCCCGTCATTTACCAAATGCACTTTCATATCGGCAGAGAAAATACCTGTTTCCACCCTGTCAAACTGACTTTTGGCATAGTCCACCAATTGTTCATACAGCGCTTTGGCATCGTTTGGGGGCATCGCAGGGCCAAAATCAGGACGTAAACCTTTTTGAGTCTGTGCCATGAGGGTAAATTGTGAAACCAATAACACACTGCCATTGGCCTGACTGACATTCCAACCCATTTTGCCTTGTTCATCATCAAAAAAACGATATTTTAAAATTTTATCAATCAGCTTTTTGCCTTTCTCAAAATTATCGTCTTTGCCTAAGCCCAAAAATACCAAAATACCCTGTTGAATCTCGCCAGTGATTTCACCATCGACCACGACTTTGGCTTCAAGAACTCGTTGTAATAATGCGCGCATGGGGGACTAATTTTCTCAGTGTGGGGGATGGCTGCAGATTGTAGCAAACTTAGGCACTTTGGCGTGCATTAACATCAATCACGAAAGCATCAGAACGGTAGCTGCCCGCAGAGAGGTAAAATATCTTGGGAAGGCTACACTTCAGCAAAGTTGTAACAAGATTGTCGATAAAAGCCCTTTTTTGCTGAATAAAGTATGCTTTAATGCAAGAAGTACCGCGAAATGATGATCCCTATGACCCCCATTATTCAATCTCTGCTCGATACTGATTTATATAAATTCACCATGTTACAGGTGGTGCTGCATAAATTTCCGCAAACGCACAGTGTGTATCAATTCCGCTGCCGTAATCTTGAAGATACCGCGTATCCACTGAGCGATATTTTAGCTGAGTTGAATGCGCAGCTTGATCATTTGTGTCAGTTGAAATTTAAAGAAGATGAATTGCAGTATTTGCGTAATTTACGCTTTATTAAAAGTGACTTTGTCGATTATTTAGAATTATTTCAGCTCAAGCGTCGTTTTATTCACGCCAGTATTGATGCGCAAGGTCGTTTGGATATTCGGGTAGAAGGCCCGATGGTACAGGCCATGATGTTCGAGATTTTTGTCCTGGCAATTGTCAATGAACTGTATTTTCAGCGCATCCGTAATGATGAGGTTTGGGCAGAAGGTGAGCGCCGTTTACAGCAAAAAATTGCCCTGATTCAAAGTTACCAACAGCAGCAACTGCCTGAAGATCCACCATTTTTGGTTTCAGATTTTGGTACGCGCCGCCGTTATAGTTTTGCATGGCAAAAGCACGTGATTGCGGCTTTTCATCAAGCTGTACCTGAAGTGTTTCGTGGTACTAGTAATGTACTGTTGGCTAAAGAATTAGGCATTACCCCAATTGGGACAATGGCACATGAGTTTTTACAGGCATTTCAGGCGCTAGATGTACGTTTACGTGACTTCCAAAAAGCCGCACTAGAAACTTGGGTGCAAGAATATCGGGGTGATTTAGGCATTGCCTTGACTGATGTGGTCGGGATGGATGCTTTCCTGCGTGACTTTGATTTGTATTTTGCCAAGTTATTTGATGGCTTGCGACATGACAGTGGCGACCCGTATGTGTGGGGCGATAAAGCTTATGCACATTATAAAAAGCTAAAAATTGACAGTAAAACTAAAATGCTGACCTTCAGTGATGGCTTAAATGTCGAAAAAGCATGGGCCTTGCATCAGTATTTTAAAGACCGTTTTCAGGTTAGTTTTGGGATTGGTACCAACTTAACCAATGATATGGGGCAAACTGCGCTAAATATTGTGTTGAAATTGGTGGAATGTAATGGTCAGTCGGTGGCGAAATTGTCCGATAGTCCGGGTAAAACCATGACCGATAATGACACCTTCTTGGCATATTTACGCCAAGTTTTTGAAATACAAACGCCTGTTTAAAACCTGAGCACATTGAAAAAACCGAAGAAAATCTTCGGTTTTTTTCTAGATTAAAGCATGTGATTGTTAAAATTCTGCGAAAGTTATGAAAAAAACAGCATGCTATCAAAAATGACCTATACTAAGTTAAAGTTGATTGCCAAACAGACTGAACCGCATAAAAATGAGCACTTCTCCATTCAATTTTGGACTGCTGATTGAAGCAGAAGATTTAGTTCCCTTTTTAGGGCATGAAAAATTGCGCATTGTCGATTTGAGCCGCAATTCGGTGTACGAGCAATTGCATCTTCCGCATGCTTTACAGGTCAAACCGAGCATGTTGCTACGTCAGGATGAAGATACATCGGGTTTATTGCCTGAACCCGAGGCTTTACAAGACTTGATTCAGTATTTGAGTATTTCCCCTGAGCATCATGTGGTCGCCTATGACGATGAAGGTGGCGCATGGGCAGGGCGTCTGATTTGGAATTTACACTGTTTAGGCTTTGAAAATACCAGTTTACTAAATGGTGGGATTCACGCATGGTTGGCAGCAGGTTTTCCAACTACTTCTGAGGTTGAACCGCTAACACCCGTCAGCATGCTTGTTCCTGTTGCCGAGCAAAATCAGTATCGAATTCAATATGATGAGCTATTAGAAAAGTGCCAAAACCAGTCGGTGCAACTTTGGGATTGCCGCACCATAGATGAATATACAGGGCTGCGTTTGGCTGCACGACGCGGCGGTCACATTCCTGGGGCATTGCATTTTGAATGGAGTACTGCCCTTAATCGTGAAAATCATTTAAAATTGCATCCCTTAGAACGCACACGACAGCGTCTGGAACAACTCGGATTCAATTTAAACGAACCTGTAGTGGTGTATTGTCAGTCACATCACCGTTCAGGTTTGGCCTACATTTTAGGGCGTTTATTGGGTTGGAAAATTCAGGCCTATGATGGTGCGTGGAGTGAATGGGGCAACCGCCCTGACAGTCCTGTTATTACTGGAGAGTTGCCGTCTTGAGCCTCACATCACGTTTAAAAAAACAAATTTTCATTCAGGCACAACGCGTTGTGCCACAACATCAATTATCACGTGTTGTGGGTAAACTTGCAGCCAGTGAGCATCCTGTGCTCAAAAATGCGGTGATCACTGCATTCAAGGCGCAATACGGCATTGATATGTCTTTGGCAGAACAAAGCAATGCCTTGAAATATAAATCTTTTAATGAATTTTTTACCCGTTCTTTAAAGCAGGGTGTGCGGGAAATTGACAGCAATCCGAACAGCATTGTATCGCCTGCAGATGGGGCGATTTCACAGTTGGGTAAAATTGAAGATGGGGCAATTTTTCAGGCCAAAGGTCAGCAATTTACGGTTGAAAACTTAATTGCCGACCCGCAATTGGCTGAACCATTTAAAAATGGTCAGTTTGCAACCGTGTATTTATCTCCGCGTGATTATCACCGTGTACACATGCCTTTTGCAGGCACACTCACCGAAACTTTATATGTGCCAGGTGAGTTGTTTTCTGTCAATCAAACCACAGCCGAAAATATTCCGGGTTTATTTGCCCGCAATGAGCGCATGGTGTGTTTGTTTGATACCGAACTGGGGCGTATGGCAGTTGTTTTAGTGGGTGCCATGATTGTAGCGGGCATTGAAACCGTGGCGACAGGCAAGGTCAAACCATCGGGGCGTTTGGAGCTGAATCAGCACCAATTATTCCTTGAAAAAGGTGCAGAATTAGGACGTTTTTATTTGGGTTCAACCGCGATTGTTTTGTTTGAAGAAAATAAAATGCAGTGGGATGCTGAATTCAAAGCCAATTCTGTAGTGGAAATGGGGAAAGCCCTGGGACATATCGTTTCTGCTGAATAAAATATGTGAATAAAGAAATAAAAAACGCCAAAGTAATTTGGCGTTTTTTTGTTTTTTAAATCTGTAATTTATTGTCTATTTTAGCTCAACCAGCGCTTAAGTTTCGTAATACAAACGCTCTTTTGGGAACATGACTTTAAATATAGAGCCTTGATTTTCTTTAGATTCGACTTCTAAGTGTGCATTATGCTGCATCAAAACGTGCTTCACAATTGCTAAACCTAAACCAGTACCGCCTGTTTGTCGGCTACGTGCGCTGTCTACACGATAAAAGCGTTCGGTTAAGCGTGGTAAGTGTTTCGGATCAATCCCGATGCCTGTATCTTCCACAGTAAAATAACCTTGATTGCCATCATCATGCCAGCCAATGGTAATCGTCCCACCTTTCGGGGTATATTTAATCGCATTGGTGATCAGGTTGCTAAAGGCACTGGCCAATTCTACATCTGAACCAATCAGATCATAATGACTGTCAATATTTAAGTTGAGCGTATGTCCATAATCGACGTTATAGGCATGTGCATCGTCAAATAATTGATTCATTAAACTTGGCATTTCAATAATTTGATTTTTGGCGATGTTTTTTTCATTTTCCAGACGCGACAGCAGCAGCAGGTCATTTACCAAAGCGTTCATGCGTCTGGTTTGTGACTGCATTTGCTCAAAAGCACGTTTCCAACGCGGGTTAATATCTTCCTGATCGGTAAAGGTTTCGATATAACCACTCAGCACCGTTAGCGGAGTGCGTAATTCGTGTGAAATATTATCGACAAAGTCTTTACGCATTTGTTCTAGGTTATGCATACGCGTCATGTCGTAAGCAAATAACAAACGGCTATCGCCACCAAACTGAGTCATTTTGACTTGCACATATTGCCCTTCATGCACGCTAGATTTCATTTTTAAACCGTCAGGTGCTTGATCAATATGATTAAAATATTCAATAAAACTAGGTTGGCGCAAAATAGTGAGGATGTTGCGTCCACGGTCTAAAGGCTGAATACCCAATAGCTTTTCAGCAGCAGGGTTCCACCATTCAATTTGATGATTTTCATCAATCAGCATCACGGCTTCATCCAACGCCACCAATGAAGACTGGGCGCGATCAATCAACCCGACCATTTCGGCCTGAACGATACGTTCCTGACGTTGTGAGCGATAAACATTGAACAGTAATGCACCCCAAATACCATGCAGATTTGGCGGCACATCATAAGGACGATTGGAAATCCAATCATTAACTAAATAGAGGGAGCGCATTTGCTGAAGAAAAAACAGCAAAAAGGCGAGGCTAATACAAATCCAAAAATACCCAATCCCAAAACCAATCAAGCTTGCAATAATTAGGAAAAAGGCCAATAAACGAAAATCTTGTTTGGCAAAAGTCCATAAACTGCTGTAACGAACTTGTTTGAGGTCACGGGCGAGTTCAGGGACTGGGTAAGGTTCGTACATAAAATAATTTTAGCCTAAAGCAACATCCGCACGTGTCGAGAAGCGATAGCCTGTACCACGTACCGTTTGTACAAAACGGTCTACGCCATACGGTTCTAAAACTTTACGTAAACGACGAATATGCACATCAATAGTTCGGTCTTCAATATATACATTGCCGCCCCAGACTTGGTCAAGCAATTGCGCTCGGGTGTAAGCGCGCTCTGGGTGCGTCATAAAGAACGCCAATAGACGATATTCGGTTGGGCCCATTTCTAAAATATTGTCACCAAAACTGACACGCTGGCTGACTGGGTCCAAAATTAAACCGTTGGCATCAATAGTTTTTTCACCGCTTAAGGCATTGGCACGACGTAAGACCGCTTTAATACGTGACACCAGTTCACGGGTCGAGAACGGCTTAGTCATGTAGTCGTCCGCGCCAGCATCTAAACCTTGAACTTTGTGATCTTCTTCGCCACGTGCAGTGAGCATAATCACAGGAATTTCAGCAAGGTTGTCATCGCGTTTTAGGCGACGGCACAAGTCTACACCGCTGACACCGCCTGGCATCATCCAATCAAGCAAGATAAGCGCTGGACGTTGATCGACAATCATCTGATGAGCTTGTTTTGCATCTTCTGCTTGTAAGCACTGAAAGCCTGCCATATCTAAAGAGGTATGGATCATCTCCCGAATTGGAAGTTCGTCATCGACGATTAAAATGTAGTCATCTTTCACAACGCAATATCCTATAGATGTTAACGGTGGACCGTTTTATTTATGACAGGCTTATTACAAAGATTAATTATGACAGTATCATTGCAGAAAGGGTTGAATGGGCTATTTTTGCAATAATTTGTGACAAAATAGTGTCGATTTGATGAAAAAACTGAATAGATTCAGTCAAAGTAAATATTGTCTGCTGACACTTCGTCTATGTTTGCGACGTGAGAGATATATCTCGCAAGATTTTTTAGCTGATATAAGGCATGAGGCAGGAAATTTAGTTATTCTAAGTGACTGACTCATAACGCAATAGCGGCAAAAAAATATGCTCGTTCCGAAGGACTGTAGCTAAAACTTTCTCAGATTGCGTTATGAAACTTGGCAATAGACCCACTATTCCCTGCGTTTCATGCCTGATCTGCTCAGTTTTAGCCTACAGCGCAAGCCATTTATGAAATGTCAGCAGACCCCTCTGAATTTGAAAAATATTATGAATATTTTTCGATTTTATGACAATGTCGAAGAATCTTTCACAAAAGCTTGCTCTTTTTCCGAAAAGGTCTGTAATAACGATAAAAATACAATACGGCAAGAAGACAAGACATCTTCCATGGATTGTTTGAAATCGCTCATCACCCAGCGAATCGCAATTTGGGTGACATAACCATTTAAGCCTGTCGCTACCAGTGAAATTTCTCGGTTGGGGCGGTCTAAATGCGGCATCATCAGCATGACAAAGGCCTGAATCATGCGGTCAAAACGCGACATAGTTTCGTGAATGGTGGCTTGGTTATGTAGTTCTTGCACCAGCATGGCATCAATATAAATAATACGTGCCATTTGCGGGTTATTTTTTAGCGTGGTCAGTAAAGCAGTCAGTCCTGCATCAATCATTTTTTTCGGGTCGGTGGATGCTTGCATAATGGCTTGCATGACATTTTGCTGCAATTCATCAATCAGTTTTAAAAAAATAGTCTGAAATAGTTCTTCGCTTTTTTTAAAGGATTCGTAAAAGTAACGCTCGGTCAGTTTGGCTTCGGTACAAATATCTTTGACAGTCACGGCAAAAAAACCATGCGTACCATAGGCCTGAATACCCGCTTCAATCAGTTTTTCCCGACGTGCCTGTTTGCGTTCAGTTAAAGACAGACCTTTAAACTGACGTTCTTTTTGTTGTTTCTGGGGCTGTTGTTGTGTATCTGCGTGGATGGGCAGTTGTTCTGTCATCTTCACTTGAGCCAAATAAATTCGTTAATGGGTTTTATATTAGCAATAATTATCTGTTAAACCTATGTTTTCATATTTGTTTGCGATATTCGTTTTGACTTATATTGACAATAGTTATTGTCAAAATTATATTGAAAGCGATATAACTGCACAGCCCTACAGAAAAACAAGCAGGTCTGAACTGTGCAGGCAACATACTCAAGGAAACCACATGAAAAATTTTAAAAATAAAGTTGCCGCAATTACAGGTGCAGGCTCGGGGATTGGACAGCAACTGGCAGTGCTTTTGGCACAGCAAGGCTGTCATTTATCGCTTAGTGATGTGAATGAACAAGGTTTGGCCCAAACTGTAGACTTGTTAAAAGACAGCAATGTGCGTGTGACCATTAAAAAGGTGGATGTATCTCAACTGGAGCAAATGCGTGCTTGGGCGGCAGAAACTGTGCGAGACCACGGCTCGGTCAATATGATTTTTAATAATGCAGGCGTGGCTTTGGGTTCTACTGTAGAGGGTGCAACTTACGAAGAGCTGGAGTGGATTGTGGGGATTAACTTTTGGGGCGTGGTATATGGCACCAAAGAATTTTTGCCTTTAATCAAACAAACGGGAGATGGTCATATCATTAACATTTCCAGTTTATTTGGTTTAACTGCACAGCCAACGCAGTCGGCTTATAACGCAACCAAATTTGCGGTGCGCGGTTTTACCGAGTCTTTGCGTCAGGAATTGGATTTGGAAAATTGTGGTGTGAGTGCGTTGAGCGTGCATCCAGGCGGGATTCGTACCAATATTGCCAACAATGCTAAAATGAACGACAGCATGCGCACTTTGGGCATGAATCCTGAAAAATCGGCACGTGCTTTTAATAAATTATTGCGTTGCCCGCCTGAAGAAGCGGCGCGCCAAATTTTAGAAGCGGTACAAAAAGACAAGCGCCGTTTATTGATTGGTAATGATGCCAAAACTTTGGATTTAATCCAGCGTATTGTTCCAACGGGTTATCAGAAAGTTACCGCATGGGCGACTAAGTTGGGCAAGAAACGCGGTTAATCTAACTTACAAATATAACAGACCATTCAGACCAAAACCTGAATGGTTTTTTTCTTCCAGACAAATTGATAATACGCACCTTGACCGATGCACAGACTCACAAATGCCAAGGCATAGGCATACCAAATTCCTTGCAAACCCCACCACTGACTGAAGAAATAAGCACACGGTACTTCAATTAAAACAATCGCTAAAATATTGATGATCATTGGAACATTGACCGTGCCACTGGCGCGCATAATGGAGGCAAAAATTGCACTGGCACCAAAAAATAAAATGGCCCATAACACAATAAATAAGAGCTGCTGACCCAGTACCACCACCGCAGGATCGGTAATAAACAACGCCATCAGATATTTAGAAAATAAATAACCCAAGGTGACTAAAATACCTGTAATCAGCAAATTCATGCCTAAGGCTGTACGGGTCACTTTAGCCAGTAATTCGGCTTTGCCTGCACCAATGGCTTGTGCAGCAAAAATTGAAGCGGCAATTGCAATAGATAGCGCAGGAAATTGAATATAGTTCAACACCTGATTAACTGCGCCATAGGCGGCAGTGGCCTCAGCACCATGCCGATTAACCAAACCAACAATCACCAAACCCGCCATAGAGGTGGTGACCATTTGTAAGCCTGTAGGAATGCCTAAGCGTAAAATCACCTTGCTTAGATTGGGTTGATGCCGAATTTGACGTAGCAGATGCTTATCCATTTTTAGGGGATGGTTCTTTTTATTCAGGTAAATCACCAAAAAAATTAAAACAGCCAGATAGCCCAGAATGGTGGCAATTGCAGGGGCAATAATGCCCAAGCGAGGAAAGCCAAAATAACCTGCAATCAGGATGGGGGTAATCACCAATCCCATTAAACTAGTCAAACTCAGGGCAATGAGTGGCGTAAGGCTATCGCCCACTCCACGTAAAATAGAGGTATAAATAATATAAACAAACAGCAGTGGGCTGCCTGCCAACATCCATTGCACATACGGCAGGGATAGATGCATCACTTTAGGGTCTGTGCCTAATAATATTAAAATTTGTTCGGCAAAAATCACCCCCAAACAGGCAATGAAACTGCCGCCAATTAGGGTCATAAATAAAGTCGAACCGACAATACAACGCACTTTTTCGACATTTTGTGCGCCCCACGCTTGCCCGACCAACACGGTCGATCCTGCCGAAAGCCCAATCACAAAGGCCATCAGGCAAAAAATAATGGGAAAAAATACCGACACCGCAGCAATGGCTTCCACACCGAGCATTTGCCCGACAAAAATCGTGTTAATGGTGCCCGAAAGATTTTGCAAAATATTGGTGGCAATCAGTGGCAATAGAAACACCAAAAAGGTTTTCCAAAGCTGAGAGTGATCGACCAGTGCCTGAGGTCTTGCCATGCCAAATCCTGCGCTTCAATATGCGGTTGTTTGAAATTTCACCCTAGCATGATTTGGTCATAAAAAGCCTTAGCTTTTCAGTAACTCAGTGACATTTCAGTGGAGCTTCATCGCTTAAATTGCCGATAAAATTTCACCTGCACGCAACAGGGTTTCGGTTTTTTTAGCAAAGCAGAAACGGATTAAACGTAAATCATCGGGTGGGGTTTGATAAAATGCAGACACAGGAATACCGACAATGCCGTGCTGCTCGGCTAGAAAATGGCACATATCGACAGCATTTAAGCCGGGACGGATATTGCTGTAATCTAAATTTTGAAAATAAGTGCCTTGTGCAGGGCTGAATTGAAAGCGTGAATTGGCAATGCCTTGATTAAACAAATCACGTTTGTCCTGATAAAACTTTGCCAGTTCTGCAATATGTTCAGGGTGCTGCTGCATATAATTTGCCAAAGCCACTTGCACAGCGCTAACTCCGCAGAAATTAATAAATTGATAGGCTTGGCGAAAGAGCTGCATTAAGGCAGGTGCAGCCGCACAGTAGCCTGTTTTCCAGCCTGTGACATGAAAAGTTTTACCAAAGGAACCCACGACAAAACTGCGTTCCCTAAGCTCAGGAAAAGACAGTGCAGAGCGGTGTTGATGCGCATCAAAGACCAAATGTTCATAGACTTCATCGGACAGCACCACAATATTATGTTCCTGAATAACATCAATTAAATGCTGCCAATCTTGCGCTGACCATACTGTGCCTGTGGGGTTATGTGGTGTGTTGATGATGATCATGCGGGTTTTGGCATGAATCGCATCTTTGACCATATTCCAGTCCACCTGAAAATGTGGAGCCTGCAGCGGAATATGAACGGCTTTTGCACCCAACAATTTTACACAGGGTGCATAACTGTCATAACTTGGATCAAAAATAATGACTTCATCGCCTGCCTGCAGCACGGTTTGCATGATGCTAAAAATAGCCAGTGTTGCCCCTGGGGTGATGGTAATTTCACTGATCGGGTCAAGCATTAGCTGATCACGCTGTAAAAATTGCTGTGCCAGTTGTTCGCGTAGTGGCAAGTAACCATCGCCCAAAGGATATTGATTGAAGCCTGCGTGTGTGGCTTGGCTTAAAGCATCCAGTAATGCTGCAGGTGGGGGAAAGTCGGGAAAACCCTGCGATAAATTTAAGGCATTCAGTTGTTGTGCCAAGTTAGACATGGTACTAAAAATACTCAGACCTTGAGCAGGCAGTTTCGCGTGAATATCGAGCATAGTGGGGTTCTGGTTGTGGCAGCAGCTTGTTTTACATCGTAGCGTTTTCAGGGGGGAATGCAAATGGGGTAAAGGGTGATGATGTGGCTTGAATAGATCGTTCGAGGCGTTATTTTTGATTGAACACCTCAAGATCGACTTATCAAAAAAATTTCATCTCAAATCAACTCCACCAATGCCCGAATAACCCCCAATCCTAGACCAATAAATGCACCTACGACCACACCATTGACTCGAATCATGTGTAAATCACCACCCACTTCGTTTTCAATTTTGCCAATCATTTCGCGTGAGTCCCATTCATGAATACGCTCACTAATAAAACGAATCACTTTTTCACTATATTGATCAGACAAATTCACCGCAATCGTACTCATTTTTTCATTCAGTAACTGACGTACTGCGGTATTGGCAATAATATTTTCACCGACTTGCTGAATTGCAACACGCAGGTTTTGCGCAATTCCTGAATCAGGTTTTTGTAAATCTTCCTTAATCGCATTGCAGAGAATGACCACGGCACCACTGATAAAACTCAAGACTTGTGGGCTGTCTAACAGGGCATTTTTAGTGTCATTTAGGCGCAGACTGGCACTGCTGTTGTTATCTGCCAGTTGTAACATGAGTTGCTGCCCAGCCTCTTCAATTTTTTGTCGCCAAGGATGTTCAGGGTCTGCCAGCATGGATTCGACCCGTTGCAGTAAAGAATCTATAGTGCGTTGCTGCACATCAATTCCAATCCAGCTCGCACCTTTGGCCAGTTTCCACACGCCAAGTTCTTTAAATAATTGACGGGTCAATTCACGGCTTTTTTCAGGATGTTTCAGCATCCAGTCATGGGCAAGGTCTAAACCGCGTTGCAGCACATCCTGATGAAAGTCATTTTCCAAAACCGCACGCAGCATTTCACTGGCCAAGTGGTTGACCTGAGTATTGCGAACCCATTGCACACTGTTGCTTTGAATAAAGCGCCCAATTTGTTCTTGCCCGACAAATTCAAAAATTTTCGGTACAGTTTGCTGAATGACTTGGGTCACTTGCGCATTATTTTGTGGATTCGCCAACCATTTGCCCACGGATAAAGATAAGTCAGTGCTGTGCAGGCTTTTTTGTACCACTTGGGGCGATAAAAAGTTTTCCTGTACGAAACGCCCCATCGACTCGGCAATACGGTCTTTGTTGCGTGGAATAATTTCGGTGTGATCACGTAAGAATTTAGGAATTGGCATTTTGCCAAAAGGATTGCGAAACAGCACCGTAATCGCATACCAGTCTGCCAGACCACCGACCACGCCTGCTTCGGCAGACAGCATTAGTATGTGAATCAACCACGTATATTCAGGCAGTAATTTTGCGGTCAGCATTAATGCCAGCCATGCCAGCACGGCAATCACTAAAGCAATGGTGGCAAAGCGTTTACTGCGTTGCAGGCTCGGAGAGCTATGCTGCGAGCTGCTCGCTAAAGTGTGGTCAGACGCTGTATTCATGCAGGCATCCTTATCTCATTAGGGCGCGGCAGGGGCAGAGGTTGGTGGGGGTAATGGTTGTCCTGTGGGACTTAAACCATATTTTGCCCCCAGTGATTGTAAAATTAGGCTCGCATCAAAGGCATCTTCAGGTGCAGATTTTTGATCTTTAAAACACTGAATGGTGTAAGACACTTGAGTCGGATCGAGGGTCACCACTTGCGGCATATCATAGAATGGGTCAGGCCAGAATGGTGCGCGACGATGATAATATCCATACGGCGAATAGCTATACGGATAGTAACTTGGTGCAGGGTAAACCACGGCTTGTCTAGGTGGTTTCTGGCTACGGTTACTCGGATCATCTAAAACTTTAAAAAAGCGAAAACCGTGTTGCAGCGTGGTTTGTGCTGCTCTCACCAAAGTAATTTCTTCTGCAGTGCCAAAACTCATGTTATGACCCGCTAAAAAACTAATCCGATAGGTTTGCGCATTCAGTGGTGTGGTGCTGTATTGCCCCAACTGCTCAAAGCTGAGCGGTTTAGAGGATGTCGTGGCACAGCCTGTAAACAGCAAACTGCTGGCAAGGGCAAGACCGAGTAGGGAATATTTCATGTGAAAGCTCCTGTACACATCAACCAGCCAAGACAAGCTCGCCAGTTAGAAACTGCTATTGGGTTGGGTTAAAAACTCAAGTTCTTCTGCACTCGAAGGACGTCCCAACACCTGATTCCGATGTGGATAACGTCCAAAACGGTCAATAATCACTTTATGTTTCAGTTCATAGCCCAACACGGTGGGGTCATTCAAACTTTCAAACAACGTTAATGCGACTTCGTGAATACGTTTGGATTCACTGTGCATAAACGGCATATATAGAAAACGACGTTCGGTTGGGTTTAAGTCCTGATCCAATTTTAAGTGAATCATTTCTTGTGCCAACACCAAGGCCATTCCATCTTGGGCAAAGGCACGCGGGTCATTACGGTATAAATTACGTGATAATTGATCTAAAACAATGATTTCAGCCAAACGACCTGCGGGTGTTTCGCGCCATGTCCATAGTTCTCCTTGTGCCGCTTGTTGCAGTACATCGGTAAATTTTTCTGCAAGCACGGCATCAAATTCTGCGCTTTTGACAAACCAGTTCGGTTCTGCAGCAGGAGAAAACCAAAAATCTAAAAAATCTTGATAATTCATACGCTTTATTATTTACCTCTGTTCTTTTGATTATAAAATCACAAATTTAGCATGTCTTATAGTGCAACTTTGTGATAAAAAATTGCCAAATTAAAATTTATTGACGTTGACCACTTTATAAAATGTCAGCATGCCCCAAAATCATCATTTTGTTAGAAAAAACAGCCCAAGCGCATGTGCTGATGCCAAATCAAGTTATACTTGAACGGTAGCAATTTCATCTCAGATCATCTGCATGATAGAGAAAATTGCCACCGACCCAAAATCAGCCTGTGGTTTATGTCGTATTTGTAGTGTATTGGATTAAGCGAGAGTGTAATGAGTCAACCCGAACCAAATGCGCAAGATGTTCTACCAACATGGGTAGACGCTGCGTTGCTTCAAGGGATGTTGCGCGGGATTGAACGCGAAAGTCTGCGTATGCAAAGCGATGGCTTCTTGTCGCAGCAAGCACATCCTCAAGCCTTGGGTTCGGCACTCACACATCCGCATATTACTACGGACTATTCCGAAGCGTTGATGGAGTTCATTACTCCACCGCAAAGCAGTATTCAACACGCGCTTGATTATTTGCGAGATATTCATAGCGTGGTGCATCAACACTTAGGCGAAGGTGAAAAACTTTGGCCGCTGTCGATGCCGTGTATGCTCGATGAAACCGATGACGGTATTCCACTGGCGCAATATGGCAGCTCCAATATTGGGCGCTTTAAAACCTTGTATCGCCGTGGTTTAGGTGTGCGCTATGGTCGCCGTATGCAGACCATTTCAGGGGTGCATTATAATTTATCCTTCCCTGAACATTTATTTGCCGCCTTGCAACAACATGAAAGTGATGAGCAGCTCAAAGCACTGAGTTTGCAAGATTATCGTAGTCATCGTTATTTAGGTTTAATTCGTAACTTTATTCGTTTAACGCCATTGGTGATGTTTTTAGTCGGTGCAAGTCCATCGGTTTGTCAGTGTTTTATGACGGGGCGTGAACATCATTTGTTGCCGTTGTTAAGAGGCACGTTGTATTTACCGTATGCGACTGCGTTGCGTATGGGTAACTTTGGCTATCAAAACTCGGCGCAGAAAAAACTTGGTATTCATTACAATGACTTAACAGGTTATTTAGATGGTTTGCAAAAAGCCGTGAAAACCCCGTACTTGCCATTTAGCCGCTTAGGTTTAGATGATGCTACGGGTGAGCCAATTCAAATTAATGACCATGTGCTGCAAATCGAAAATGAGTACTACAGTTTGGTGCGCCCAAAACAAGTACCACAAGAAGGTGAAACCCCATCTCAAGCACTTGCCAATCGTGGTATTGGTTATGTCGAATTACGTGCGGTAGATGTTAATCCGTATAGCCCAATTGGGATAGATGAACATACCGCAGGCTTTTTGGAAGTCTTAGCATTGTATTGTTTGTTGCAAGACAGCCCAGCCTTGTTAGATGCGGAACAAAGCATCATCGAAAAAAATCAGGCCGAAGTGGTCAATCGTGGGCGTGCGCCAAATGCGCACATTCAAGAGAGCGATGTTAAAACCCCAATTGAAGCGTGGGGACAGCAGTATGTCACCGCCATGCAACCTTTGGCTGCTTTACTCGACCAAAGTTATGCGACGCAGCTGTATTCTCAAGCTTTAGAACGCATGATGGTGCGTTTGCATGAAGTCGATGAAACTCTGTCGGCACACATGATTGCCGATACTATTCGTCATGGTGGTACGTGGGGCTTTGGCAGTTATATGGCGCAGCAACATGCACATGCGTATGAGCAACATGCGCTGCGTCCTGAAACACAAACATATTTTGATGAAATTGCAGTGCAATCTATTCAGCAACAACAACAACTTGAACAAGCACAGGGTCTGAGTTTTGCAGACTATGTCGCACAATATAGATAACAGCTCAGAGATTTAAACATGCAATTGAGTTATCGTCTGCTAAGTGGTGTTTTATTTTTAGCCAGTGTCATTGGGATGACATTTGCATTGTATTTAGAGCATGTGCAAGGTTTAGCGCCGTGTCCACTGTGCGTTTTTCAGCGGGTGGGCTTAATTGCATTGGGTTTGGTTTCACTGATTGCTTTTGTGCATAACCCTAAATCTAACGTGGTTAAGCGTATTTACGCGCTGTTCGGCAGTATTGGAATTTTATGGTCAGTGGGTGTGGCAGCACGGCATGTGTGGCTGCAAAACTTACCGCCCGATCAAGTGCCAAGCTGCGGTCCAGGGCTAGATTATTTGGTAGATGCCTTACCCATGAAAGCCGTATTGCAACAAGTACTGTCGGGTTCAGGTGAATGTGCTGTGATTGACTGGACGTTCTTGGGGCAGTCTTTACCCGTGTGGTCATTGCTGTTCTTTAGCGTGTTGGCACTCATCAGTTTATGGCAATTGCTGCGTAACTATCCGTTTGTGGCATCGACTACATTTGGCAAAGTGAAGAAAAAATAAATTCGGGCTACTTGCTCACTGAATTGATAAAAATGCGCCATCTCAATGTAGATGGCGCTTTTTTATTTGTGTATTTAGGGGCTGTTGAAAATCCATCTAAAAATCATCGTGTTGTAGCGTATTTTGAACTGTTTAGACTATGTTAGGTGAGCGCGATGCCTTCTAAGCTTGACCAATCACCAATAAACTCACGAATTTGCTGCTCTGGCACTTCTTCATGCGCAGGATAAAACCATTTCACCAATTGCTCAGCCACACTCGGATGATATTGCAACTGAAAATGGTTCAGACCATAGAACACAGCTTTGTGCGATTCAGGCAGTTTTAATTGAAAACGTGGGTTAGGATGTTCCCCCAAAGCACTTTTTATACTGACTAAATAATCGCCAATGACTTTGCGGGTCAGGTTCTGCTTTTTCTCAAACTCAATGCTGCCTGCCACGAAATAAGCATTAATATGGGTCGGCAAAGGTGCAGGTTTGCGGTTGTCATCGACCTGTCCAATTCGTGCCTGATTATGTTCCCAGTCATCATCTCGCACACTGCCATAGCGCAAATCTAAAATGCCGTTGCTGCGAATGTTGACCAAATGCCCGACAATTTTCACAATAGGAAAGCGACCTAATTTTTCCTGTAAATGGAAACCAAAACGCTCCAAAACAGCCCCATGATGTGGTGAACCCAAGCAGACCAGATTTTCGACCAAGTGAATCCAGTGCTGCAAATTTTGCTTACCGTAAAACAGCGCACTGCGCGACACCAAGCCACCCATGCTGTGCCCAATTAAATCAATACTGGTAATTTTAGGATGACGCTGAATTAAATCATCTAAGGTATTGGCAAGACTGCGGCCATTGGCAGAAATGCGACGCCCTGTATTGTAATTCAGATATAACATGGTGTTATGGTCACGTTGTGCCAGTAATTTTTCACCAAAACCACCAAATTGGTGTGTAGTCCAATCGAGGTGATTGCGGCATAAACCGTGCACAAAAATTACCACACGTCCAGACAAATCGCCTTGTTGGACTTCGCCATAATGGTCATAGAGCACCATAGGTAAGGCGAGCGGATTTTGCTGTTCGAGTAGATAATCTCCCAGTACGCCATTCAGTACACCGACTAAAAAATGCAGGCTTGGCGTGAGTGCTTTGTCATGTAAGTTGGGAAATTGCGCAATGATTTGACGTAAACCTGGTGCAACAAAGTGATAGCCGTATTGTTGTAAGCTGTGGAAGGCAAACTTATACAACTTTTGAAAAGTTGCGGTTTTTTGAAACTTTTGCGAGCGTTGTTCGCTCATGCCAAATACGCTGAGCAAAACTTCACGCTGAATGGTTTGAATCACTTCGCTCATCACGGCATTCAGGCGCGTGCTGACCAACTGTGCCAAGCCTTCTAGGATATCGGCCTGACTTGGAGGTGTACGATCCCATCTACAATACGTTTCATGCAGCGGTGTTAAACTTGGCATACTGTGTTGCCCCTTGTGTTCCCATATACCGAACGCTTTATTTTTACTTGGGTTCGCGGTATAAACTCAAGGGTCTGCTGGCATTTCATGAATTTACAGAACTGCAAATTTTTAGATGAATGTCACCAAACCCGATACTTTTATTTTATCGTGTTCATCTTGAACTACTTGTAAAATACCGATGACTGCCAAGATGTTCGCATCTTTTTGTCTAACAATTGCATTTTTCCATGAAAATTAAATTAAAAACGCAAAATAAGTGCTGTATCAGCCAAAAATTGAATGGTGTTACTAAGAAATGTCGCGCATGAATTTAATTTATTTACATGGTTTTCAAAGTAGTCCTTTGTCCATGAAAGGGCAGCTATTGTATGCCTATGTGCAGCAGCATCGCCCTGGTATTCAGATGCATTTGCCCGATTTAAATGCTCCACCTTTAGCGGTTTTGGCAAACGTATCGGCATTGATTCGACGTTTGCCCAATGTGGCATTGGTGGGCAGCAGTCTAGGCGGCTTTTATGCGACACAACTGGTCGCACAGCATCATGTGCCTGCTGTTGTGATTAACCCTGCTATGCGACCATGGCAATTGTTTCAGGACTTGTTTGGCGATGTGCTGCCCTATGTGGTACATCCGAACTGGAGCTTAACTGCAGCGCAATTGGATGACTTAGCAGACATTGCGTTGCCAGTTGCGCAAGATGCAGACAAAATATTGGTGTTATTGCAACAAGGCGATGAAGTTTTGGATTATCGTGAAGCGCAGCGTTATTATAGTGCTGCCTCACCTTCGGCCATGATCATGACTGAAGCGCACGGCAATCATGCCATGGATGATTTTGCAGACAAAATTCCGATGTTACTGCAATTTTTATCGGATTCCCTAGCTTAAGGAAACAGTACAACGTGTCTCAATATACCGCTCAATCTCTTGAAGTTTTATCTGGTTTAGATCCAGTACGTCGTCGCCCGGGCATGTATACCGACACCACACGTCCAAACCATTTGGCGCAAGAAGTTATTGATAATGCGGTGGATGAAGCACTTGCAGGGCATGCCAATAAAATTACCGTAAAAGTCTATAAAGATGGCTCTTTGTCGGTAGAAGACAATGGCCGTGGTATGCCTGTCGATATTCACCCAGAATACGGGCAAAGCGGGATTGAAATTATTCTGACCAAGCTGCATGCAGGCGGTAAGTTCAGCACCGACAACTACCAATTTTCGGGCGGTTTGCACGGGGTCGGTATTTCTGTAGTGAATGCCTTGTCCAGTCGGGTTGAAGTGACCGTACAGCGTCAGGGCAACCTGTATAAAATGGCTTTTGATCAGGGCGAAGCTGCTGCACCTTTAGAAGTCTTGGAAGGCAAAGCCCCAAAACGTGCTTCGGGTACGTTGGTACATTTCTGGCCTGAAGCTAAATATTTCGATTCACCTAAATTTGCGCTAAAAGCCTTAAAACACAATTTAAAAGCCAAAGCGGTACTAGCTGCAGGTTTAGAAATTCATTACATTGATGAAATTAACGATGAAAAAATTGTCTGGCAGTTTGAAAATGGTCTAGTCGACTATTTGATGGATGAGCTGGAAGATCGAGAGATTGTACCTGCCCCTGCTTTTGTGGCGACAGGTGAGGCAGAACGTGCTAGTGCAGAATTTGCAATTTGTTGGAACGTAGAAGGTGGCGAGCAAATTCAGGAAAGTTATGTCAACTTGATTCCGACTGCGCAAGGCGGTACGCATGTCAATGGACTACGTTCTGGTGTGACCGATGCTTTACGTGAGTTCTGTGAATTACGCAATTTATTGCCGCGCAATTTAAAGCTATCTGCCGAAGATGTTTGGGATGGGGTTAACTACATTTTATCGTTAAAGTTCCAAGAGCCGCAGTTTTCTGGGCAGACCAAGGAGCGTTTATCGAGCCGTGAAGCGGCAAGCATTATGCAGAATATCGCCAAAGATGCTTTTGCCTTGTGGTTGAACCAAAATTCTGACATTGCCATGCAATTGGCAGAAATGGCAATTTCCAAAGCAGGTCGTCGTTTAAAAGCAGCGAAAAAAGTAGAACGTAAAAAAATCGTTTCAGGCCCAGCTTTGCCGGGTAAATTAGCCGACTGCGTGGGACAAACCCGTGAAGAATCGGAACTGTTTATTGTAGAAGGTGACTCTGCAGGTGGTTCTGCTAAGCAAGCGCGTGATAAAAACTTTCAGGCGATCATGCCAATTCGTGGAAAAATTTTAAATACGTGGGAAGTGTCTTCGGACGAGGTTTTGGGTTCGCAGGAGGTACACGATATTGCAATTGCGATTGGGGTTGACCCAGGTAGTGATGATTTATCTGAATTGCGTTACGGTAAGGTTTGTATTTTGGCCGATGCCGACTCAGATGGTTTACACATTGCCACTTTGCTGTGTGCTTTATTCGTGAAACATTTCCCAAGTTTGGTGGAAGATGGGCATTTATACGTCGCCATGCCGCCGTTATTCCGTATTGATGACGGTAAAGATGTGCATTATGCGCTGGATGAAGATGAGTTAGAAAACACGCTGAAAAAAGCCAAAACCAAAAATCCGCAAATTACCCGATTTAAAGGTTTGGGTGAGATGAATGCCAGTCAGTTACGTGAAACCACGATGGATCCAAATACACGCCGTTTGGTGCAATTGGATTTGGATGATAGTCATTTTACCGCGGGTTTATTGGATAAATTGCTGGCTAAAAAACGCTCTGCAGACCGTAAAGTGTGGTTAGAGCAAAAAGGTAATTTAGCCGATTTGGCGGTTTAAGCTGATTTAATTTAGAAAAAGCATGCATTATTTCAAAAAAGTAATGGATGCTTTTTATTGTAATTTTGATTGGTGTTTATAATTCAATATTTTCAGGCCATAAAAAATATCCACCATATTGACTGGTTTTAAATTCTGCACCTACGTCTTTGCCTTGTTGAGTGAGTGACTTTCGCTGAACAGGCCTTAAAACTTTTTTAAAAGTGCATCTTGCAAGATGTCTGACTTTAGCCGCTCATCAGCATACATGCGTTTTAAACGGGCATTTTCAGCCTCAAGTTCTTTAAGCCGCGTCATCATTGAAAGATCCATGCCGCCATATTTGGACTTCCACTTGTAGAATGTAGCAGAGCTCATACCATGTTCGCGGCACAAGTTCGGTATGGGTGTTCCTGCTTCAGCTTGCTTCAAGATACTCATGATCAAGCTGTCTGAATACTTAGATGTTTTCATAGAAAATCTCCTTAAATCAAGGTTATTCGATTTTCTACTTTTAAACTCAATTATTTTTAGGGGGGATTACCATACATTCAGATTCATTGAGATAGCATTTAGCATGTAAGTTTTTACAAAAACTGAGCCGAACAAAATCAAGTTTTTGCATCCATTTTATTTCATCAGGATGTAAATCGCTTTTTCCATAAACGATTCGAATATCAATTTTGAGTCGATCTTTATCTTCAAGTAATTCTTTAATACGGTCATTTAAACGTAAATATGGGCTAATTAAAATTAACCTTTCTTTGGCATTTTTTATCAGTTCTTCTAAGAAAAAATTGGTCGCGCTCGTATTTAAAAACTTAGCCATTTAACCCTCCTCATCGTGTCTAAATTATTATGTTTCGAGTATAGCGAATTTATTTAGGTAATGATTTGATGATTAAAAATATTCTAAAATTGAGGCGAAAAAAATGGAGCATCTTGTGCTCCATTTTTTATTGATCCTTAACTAAAGAACCAATATACAAATAATGAAATAATAAATACGCACATGACGTTCAACACCATGCCCACACTCATCATTTCACTTTGTTTAATTTGACCTGTACCAAATACAATCGCATTTGGTGGCGTTGCCACAGGTAACATAAAGGCACACGATGCACCAATACCAATAATCACCACTAAAATTTCTTTTGGAATACCCATTTGGTCTGCAATTGCAGCAAATACAGGAACCAATAACGCAGCAGACGCTGTATTACTGGTAAATTCAGTTAAGAAAATAATGAAGATGGTCACCGCAAAAATCACTACCAATGGCGAAGTATCACCAAAGGTATTGGCAAGGGTTTGACCCAATACCAAAGATGCGCCTGAATCTTTTAAGATCGCACTGAGGGTTAAACCACCACCGAACAGTAATAACACGCCCCAATCGGTATTTTCAGCTACTTGCTTCCAAGATGCAGTACCTAGCATGACTACCAAACATGCAGCAGCTAATGCAGTCCATGTATCGGGTTGGCTAATGCCGAAGGTTTCGCTAAGTTTTTTACCAAAAATCCACGCCACTGCAGTACATACGAATAAAATCATCGTTGCAACACGGGTTTTGGTCCAAGGAATCACTTCAGTTTCAAAATGAATTTTTTGATTTAAATTTGGACGCAATACCAAATATAAGCTGACCAACATCGCTGGTAGCAAAATCAGCATCATTGGTAAACCAATTTTCATCCAGTCAGCAAAGTCATAGTCTAATGCTTTGGCTGCAATAGCGTTTGGTGGCGAACCCACCAACGTACCCAAACCACCTAAACTGGCAGAGTAGGCAATCCCCAATAAAATGAAAACGAAGGTTTTACGCTCTTTGGTGGCATCGAGGTGTGATAACAAACCTAGTGCCAACGGTAACATCATCGCCGCCGTGGCTGTGTTGGAAATCCACATCGACAACGCAGCAGTGACGATAAAAATAGATAAAACCGAAATCCCCAAGTGACCGCCCGACATGGAAATAATCCACATCGCAATTTTACGATCCAGTTTCTGAATGTGCAGCGCAGTTGCTAAAGCAAAACCACCAAAGAACAGGAAAATAACAGGATCGGCAAAAGTCGCCAATGCCTTGCTGGTGCTAATTGGCTCAAGCACTTTGCTGGCATTTTCAACAGGCATGCCCAAAATTACGGCAAGCACCGGCACCAAAAGTGCGGTAATGGTAATGTGTACAGCTTCGGTGAGCCATAAAATACCAATAAAAAGCAACAGACTTAGACCCTTATTTGCATTTTCATCATAGGGCAAGACATTGTATAAACCGAAAGAGAGCA
The DNA here is from genome assembly GCF_013420455.1 of Acinetobacter sp. YH01004. Taxonomy (NCBI): domain Bacteria; kingdom Pseudomonadati; phylum Pseudomonadota; class Gammaproteobacteria; order Moraxellales; family Moraxellaceae; genus Acinetobacter; species Acinetobacter sp. YH01004. The sequence goes on along the minus strand of NZ_VOXZ01000007.1, from coordinate 80,933 downwards.
GGGCTGCAATTGCAACAATCACCCAGGTCTTGATCAGTTCTTTTCGCTTAATATTGGCTGGCACTTCTATATGGTTATTTTCCATAGAAGTTCACTCCGTCAAAAGGAATTAAAAGAAAAGAGGGAAGATTGGTCGATGCAAACGACCGAAGCAGTCTGAATAGACTGTTTTTTAAGCTGGTCTTAATTATAGGTGTAAATAATTATTTAAGCCAAAAAAAATCTAAATAATTTTCCATTTGTTATGTTTATTGGTCTGATTTATATCAATAAAGCAGGTGATGTTTGGATGATGAATAATCCTTGAGCAATCGCGTAAAGTGCCATAAAACCCAATAACGTAAATACAATCTGCTTAAATAATGTCTGGGAAATTTGTTTACGAATCAGACTGCCGATATACACCATCAGCATAGAGATGATGCAAATCAGGGCTAAAACTTTTAATTGTATGTGGCTAAACTGTTGAATTACTGGATATAAAACTGCCAATTGAATGAGTTTGGAAATAATAAAGTTTAAGTTGCTAATCACCACAATATCGGTTTTGCTGTGTTGAGTGCTGAGTAAATACATCATTAGAAATGGTGCCATGGCATTGGTCGCACCACCAATCACACCTGCCAGCAAACCAAAAATCAGCATATTTTTGAGTGAGGCAGAAATTTGCAAAGGACGTTGTCGAAATTGATCGGCCACGTACAATAAAATCAGTACGCCCATTGCCAATTTTAAATAACCTTCGTTCAGAATGAGCAGCAAACTGACGCCCAAATAGCTGCCAATCAGCGCACTGAAGATTAAACCCCAATATTTTTTGCAGTAGCCATATAAACTGCTGAATATAGATTGTGTGGCATCGCCCCGCAGCATGTAGATATTGAGAAGCAAACAGGGAATCAGAACCAAAGCAACCGCAGTACTGAGTGGATATAACATCGCCACCGCAGCCGTACTGAGCATAGGAAAACCAAAACCGCTCATGCCATGCAAAATTGCAGCAATCGCACAAAACAGCAGAATAATGAAATCGGTTTTTTGCATGTGGGCTTCACAGTGCTTTTTATTTGAAATTTAACTCAATGTAGCGGAGTTTTGCGCTAAGTACAAATGGGTTGCATGGTTATGAGCAAAGCATATTTATTGGAAACTATTTTAATGACCAATAAAAAAGCAAGACCGAAGTCTTGCTTTTTTGAACAGAGAAAAATACAGCTTAGAAATGGTATTTGACCAATGCGCTGACATCGTTTTGATCTACGCCTTTAATACCAAACTTGTTGTTCCAAACAGAGTGTTCGATACCGACATATAAACGTGTATTTGGCGAAATGTGTTTGCCTGCATTCCATTTATATTGTGTAGTCCAGTTGAGTTCGCTAGCGTGGTCATCTTCTGCAGTAGACCAGTCTAGGAAGGCATCAGCCAAGAACTCTTCTGAACCAATTTTAAATGGTACAGCATAAGTGATGGTCATTTGATAATCATCTTCTTGGCCATCATTTTCTACTTTATAGAAGTTGATGTTTGCATATTGGGTATATGGGATGTCTAAAGCAAAACCAATACCGTACAGGTAGTTGTTAAAGCCTTCACCACCTTCCCAAGTCGTTGCAATCAAAACGTCTTTAATTGGGCCGACTGCCAGTTTTTGGCCTGAAACAGCACCCAAGCTTAAACGTGGTGCAACTTCAAAATAAGTTTCGTTGCCACTTAGATCATTATTGGTACGGTCAGCAAAGGCAAAAAAATCACCGTATTTCAATCCAGCAGCATATTCAGCAGTAATAGTGGTTTGCTCTAAATCATCAACCATGCCAACAGGATGAGCATAATTCTCACCATATAAACCTGTAATGCTAAAATCTTGCCAAACTGGCGCAGCTTGCGTAAAAGTTGCAGCAGTAGAGAGAGCGCATAGCGCAGCAATATGTGTAAATTTCATAAAATAAGACCCCAAGAAAAGCGTTTCAAGGATACAGATTCTTAAGCAAAAATAAAGCAAAATTCGATTATTGACAGGTCATTTCTTGGTATTTTTTGCCAATTCTAAAAGCGCTGCATTTTTTGCAGGATTTAAAACCAATGGTAAAAATAATGTCTAGCTTTTTGCATGCCATGCTAAGCCCCTTAAAAGCATCAAGTTTCTGTGTTGAAAAACCAATCACATCTGCTTGAACAGTCAAATTGGTTGCTTATTGAACATCTGAGCGAAAACTTGTCCTAAAAGGGTTATTCTTTTGCTGCTTTTCTATAAATATTGCTTGCATATTTTTCAGATAGGCCCGATATTCAAGGTATAGGGACACGGTTCTGCAGAATTAAAAGTGTTCATCATTCACGTAGGAGGAAGTGATTCCAAACTAAGTTGAAGATGTACTTTATGCTGTAAAAACAGCACATTATAAACACGCCAAAACATATATATAAAATTATGTGTAAGATTTTGGCACAACAAGATTCAGAAATAACGAACGCAAGAGGATGAAATCATGAACATTGAAATCCGTACCGATAAAAACATTCAAAACAGTGATCGCTTAATTAGTTACGTTCGTGAAGAACTGAATAATGAATTCCAACGCCACAGTGAGCGTATTACCCATTTTTCAGTGCATTTTAGTGATGAAAATGGTGAAAAAGGCGGTGATGACGATATTCGTTGTATGATTGAAGCACGTCCAGCAGGTTTAAAACCAGTGGTTGTGAATCATCGTGGTCATAACATTGATACTGCAATTCATGGTGCGATTGACCGTTTAAAACGCAGCCTAGAACATGCGTTTGAGAAAAATGAGAATCCTCGTGGTGCTCGCCCAGAATTTGTAGATACAGATGTTGGTGGCGACGACGAATAAGGATCAGACAGATTCCAAGAGCCTCGCAAATTTTGCGGGGCTTTTTTGTGTTTGCATGCAGCCAATGCACTAAATTCACGATTTGCTGACATTTATCTCATACAAATGTCGCTTTATTGGGCATAATAGTTCTAAATTAAACATTGAATAAGAGAGCTCTCTGCATGTTAACTGCGCAACAACAAGTCTTGGTGCAAGCAATAGAAGAATTAGACCTTGCCCAAGTGCAACGCCTATTGGCAGACGGTTTAGACCCTAACTTTATGGATGCCGAAAAAGGCCCTGTAATTTCAGTCTGGTCAGATGGTTTATTTCAATGGTGGGAAAAAGTCTGCGAAGCATATGAAGCAGGTCAGCCACTCACAGAGCAGCAAAAACAGCAAGATTTGCAAGTGCATTTAGATATTTTAGAGGCCTTGATTCAAGCCAAAGTGAATTTGCATTTATGGGATGCCGAAGAAATTTACGGCCCATTGTGGGATGCGGCTTCTGCAGCATGTGTTCCTGCGGTACAGCGTTTATTAGATGAAAAAGTCGATCCGAACAGCAAAGATGAAGATGGTTTAACGATTTTATCTTCAATTAGTGATTTATTGTTTGATTGTGATTTTGATGAAATTCAGTGGTCGGATGCTTTGCTAGAAGAACAGCAGACTTTAGAATTGTTGCGTCGTTATGGCGCAAAAATGAGCAAAGAATTGGCCTAAGAGCAGAGATAAAAATATGTCAGCATTAAAAACAGTTGGGTTAATCGTGGCGGCAGGCATCAGCATGCAGGTGAGCGCGGCAGATTTTGAGTTTGATCGTCCTGGTGCAGGAATGAGTACGGGTATTACACCTGTAGGGAAACTGGCTTGGGAACAGGCTTTGCCAAGTGCAAGTTATCAAGAAAGTAACGATGCTTCGGGCGAAAAAGTTAAAACTACTCGCCTTAATGCTGACATGCTGTTACGTACAGGTTTGGCGCAAGATTTAGAGTTACAGCTGGGCTGGCAAGGGCCTGCATGGAGCAAAAGCAAAACTGCAGGTCAATCGGTTGAAGATGATGGTTTGGGTGATGTCAGCATTGGTTTAAAACAAGCCATTGACTTAAATGATGACAAACTTTCTATGGCCGTGTTGTTGCAAGCGCTAATTGCCACAGGCAATGATGGCTTTAGCGAAGAAGATGATATTTATAGCTTGGGTACGGCAGTCAGCTATCAATACAGTGAGCTGTTAAAAACAGGCATCAACATGCGTTACGATGTACAAAATAGCGATTGGGCGGTTACAGCAATTCCCAATATTCAGTACCGTTTAAGCGATCAATGGTCAGGTTTTTCAGAATTGGTCTATCGCAAAGCTGAAAGTCAGGACAATGAATATGGCTTAATTTCGGGAGTGATTTACGCACTGAATGAACGCACTCAACTGGATGCCAGTGTCGGTGTAGATTTAGACGGTGCAGATAAAAGTTACCGTGCAGGTTTAGGTATGGCGTTTTTGTTCTAAGCCATTTAAACCATTTAAAGCTTTAAAATACGTTGTATGCTGCAGCAGGCCAAAGTTATTAAGTATTAAGCTTGCTGCAGATTCGTTTTCATCCTAATAAAGTTCATGCCGAGGCGAGCAGAACATGAAGCAGTCCTTATTTCAGACCTTTTGGCAAGCTGCTGTTGATCTAATGGCTGATATTTTTCGCTATATGAATAGGGGCTTATCTTGTCTGCTCGCAAGTCTACTTTTATTGTGTTCGCTAAGCCTACACGCAGAAGCACCTTTACTCCCACCCGAACAAGCCTTTCAGTTTAGCGTTGAATCGGTCAATCCCCAACAAGCCGAACTGCGCTGGAACATGCCTGAACAGTATTATTTGTATCAGCATCAATTTAAGGTTGAGCATGGACAGCAAATACTGGCTTTAGAGTTGCCTCCCGCAGAAGATGTTTATGATGAAAACTATGGACATACTCAGGTTTATTATCAACAAGTCAGTTTTAAAATTCCCACGCAGGCTGCACAGCGCTATCAAGTGAGCTGGCAAGGTTGTGCGCAAGATCGACTTTGTTATCCACCACAGCGCATTGAATTTCAGACAGACAGCACTGGTTTGGTGATTTTAGACAATCAAAGCGCAGCACAAAAAAATCTGTGGGGTGGACACAGTAACCCAACCCAGAATGTGTTTTCGACAACACCTGCCAACTCCACGCTAGCATCCTCAACAAGTGTTGCGACAGCGCAACCCATCACTGCACAAGATCAAATGTGGTCAGAAAAACTGGCACAGAGTTCATTTGCTTATGGCTTGCTACTGTTTTTTGGTTTAGGGGTTTTATTGGCCTTTACTCCATGTTCTTTGCCGATGTTGCCCATTTTGACCTCCTTGTTGGTGCGTGAACATAAAGGTGTCAAAGCGTGGACGATTACTCTGGTTTTTGTCTGTAGCATGGCAATGGTTTATGCCATATTGGGTTTAATTGCGTCATCCGCAGGTTTGAATTTTCAGCGTTGGTTACAACAACCTGCTACTTTAATTGCCTTTAGTTTACTGTTTGTGTTGTTTGCCTTAAATTTGTTTGGACTGTTTGAGATCAAGTTACCACGTGCTTGGGTCAATCGACTCGATCAGGTGCAATCTATGCAAAAAGGCGGCAATTTGGCAGGTGCTGCACTCATGGGCATGTTGTCGGCACTTTTGGTCGGCCCATGCATGACTGCGCCATTGGCAGGGGCGTTATTGTTTATTTCACAAACCCAAAGTCAGATGCAGGGGGCGTTGCTGCTATTTACGCTCGGGTTTGGCATGGGTTCGCCGTTATTGTTGGCTAGTGTGCTTGGGGCAAAAGCTTTGCCACGCGCAGGTTTGTGGATGCATCAAGTCAAAGTGCTGTTTGCCTTTATTATGTTGGCATTGGCATTGTATTTTATTCGTCCGTTATTGGGTGAAGCATGGATGCAATGGCTTAGTTTGGCACTTGGAGTGGGTTTTGTCGGCTATGTGTTGCATCGTTTGAGTGGCTATCATGGTACGCTGCGGGCGATTTATCTGAGTGCGTTATTGGTGGTGGTGCCGTATCTGATTTATAACCAATATCAACACAGCCAGCGTTTTTGGCAGCAGGAAAACGATGCGGTTTTAGAATGGCACCGTGCAACGACTGCAACGGAATTACAACAGTTACTTGCCCAAGCTCCGAAAAATCAGCGCATGATTATAGATGTCTATGCCGATTGGTGTGTGGCGTGCCGTCCGATTGAGCAACAGGTATTGACATCTTCCACTGTAAAACAGGCACTTGCAGAATTTTATTTAATTAAACTCGATTTAAGCCATTACGATGCCAGTCATCAAGCCTTGTTGAATCAATGGGAAATTTTAGGGCCACCTACCTTTTTATTTTTGGATGCACAACAACAAGAAATTCGCAGTCTGCGTTTAACAGGTGCATTTAACGAGAGCACTTTGTTAAATCAACTGCAGCAACTTCAAACCACACAGGAGTCATCGCCATGATGCAGCTGTATATTGCCAATAAAAATTATTCGAGCTGGTCGATGCGCCCGTGGTTGGTACTGAAGGCGTTTGACTTGGCTTTTGAAGAAATACAACTGAACTTTCCCTGCGAGCGTGGCGAGGGCGATTTTAAACAACGTGTCCTAGAAATTAACCCCAATGGTAAAGTGCCTGCCTTGTTAGATCAGGGCATGTTGATTTGGGATTCTCTCGCCATTTGTGAATACTTGGCAGAGCAATATCCTGAACAGGCACTTTGGCCGCGTGATGTACAGCAACGCGCTTGGGCGCGTAGCATCAGCGCAGAAATGCACAGTGGTTTTACCGATTTACGCAGTTTATGTGGCATGAATATTCGCGCCAATTTAGCAGAAGTGGGTACAAAATTATGGCAAGAACATTCGGGTTTAAGGCAGGATGTGGCACGCATTGAACACATATGGTCGGCACGTCCTGCAGCAGATGGTTTCTTGTGTGGTGAATTTAGCATTGCCGATGCGTTTTATGCTCCTGTGGTGACGCGTTTTATGACTTATGCCTTGCCTGTAAGTGCCAACAGCCAACACTATATGCAGCGGGTGATGCAGCATCCTGCTATGCGCGCTTGGGTACACGCCGCATCACAAGAAGCAATGTGGGTCAATTATTTAGAGCCTTATCAAAAACCAGCAAAATGACTTGGAAAAAGCAGGATTAGGAAAAATACTGCGGAAGTTTTTGTGCGGTAAAGTGGTCTTTTTTGTTCCAAAAATAAAACATAGTGTCTTAGTTTTCCCAATTATTCTATTTACGCTGCACGATTAAAATAGCGTTATTAAATGAATACAAGATTGGAACATCCCCATGAAAATTTTACACATCGACTCGAGTATTTTAGGTGAAAACTCAGTTTCACGTCAGTTAAGCCAAGCGATTGTGCAACAATTGACTGCAAAAAATAGCAATGCACAGGTCGATTATTTAGATTTGGCACAACAGCCGATTCCGCACTTAACTGCCGAAATTTTAATGGGGCAGGATGCAGAACAAGCGGCTTTGGGTGAAAAAATCATCCAGCAATATATTGATGCCGATGTCGTGGTGGTGGGTGCAGCCATGTATAACTTTGGTTTGACTTCAACCTTAAAAGCATGGATTGACCGCATTAGCGTGGCGGGAAGAACCTTTAAATATACCGAGCAAGGGCCTGTAGGTTTAGCGGGTGAGAAAAAAGCCTATATCGCCAGCAGCCGTGGCGGTGTGTATGGTGATAATAGCCCTGCTGATTTTCAGGAAGATTTCTTGAAAACCATCTTCAACTTTACAGGGGTGAATGATGTAGAAATTATTCGCGCTGAAGGGGTGAGTATGTCGGAATTTAAAGACCAAGCTGTTGCCAATGCGATGCAAAAAATTCAGGCGATTTAACCCACTATTTCAATAAAAAAAGCTCAGTGCCTTGAGGGTGCTGAGCTTTTTTTATATAGATGGATCGGCTAAAAGGGTTGGTTAGCAAAGCCTTGTTATGGTTGAACTTAGCTCTGATCTTGCCGATGTGCAAACTCTGCTAAATCTGCCAATGCACGTTTGGCTTCTTCAAACCACGGTGAAAACATTTGAAAATTGTGCCACATACCCGTGTAGAGTTTGTAATGCACTTCTACGCCTGCCTGTTCGGCTTTTTCTTTAAAACGTGTTGCATCATCCAGCAAAATTTCTTTAGAGCCAATTTGTACTAAAACTGGTGGTAATTCGTGTAAATCATCAAACAATGGCGAAATTTGCGGGTCTGCCCGATCAAGTTCAGGCGGTACATAGTAATCAATGCCTGTTTCCAGCGTTTCAATTGACAGCAGGGCATCATGCTTGCTGTTATAACGCAAGGATTCACTGGTGAGGGTTAAATCTAAAAATGGTGACAGCAGCATTAAGCCACTCACTTGCGGCAATTGCTCATCACGTATTTTTAAAGCTAGCGCCAACGCTAAATTTGCACCGCAAGAATCTCCTGACAAAATAATATCTTTGGCGTGTATACCTTGCGCCAACAGACTTTGATAGACATCAAACACGGCTTCCAAAGCATGTGGAAAAGGATGCTCAGGTGCAAGCGGATAATCGACATGAATCACTTGCATTTGGGTGCGTGCCGCAACTTGACTCAAAAATGCTCGATGGGTATTTAACGAACCCAGAAAAAAAGCCCCGCCATGAATATGAAAAATGAGCTGTGTTGCAGCATTCTGTGGTTTTAATTCTTCGGCATGCAGACCTGCTAAACGCAGCGCGCGTACCTGCACCGACTTTTGCATGGGAAATAAACGGCACATTTGTTCTAGTGCAAAACGTACAGAATTGGGGGGTAAATTAAATTGGCTTGGTTTGCGAATGGTAGTTTTTAAAAACTGCTCTGTAATAATTTGTTTCCACATGGGGTTAATCTTCATGATTTTTCCATCTTGTTCTTTATTTGATCGGATATTTGTGTATTTACCAACATAATTTACAAGGGTACACTAAACGGTCACATTCAAAAATTGCAAATTTGTTGTGACTTTTTAATAATAAAGTTGTCTGATAGTAGACCAGGGAAACAAAACAATGAAAAAAATTGCACTTGCATTCGGGCTGTTAGGTTTAAGCGCTTTGGCCAATGCTGCAGATCCGCTTAACGGCACAGTTTGGAAAACAATTGACGACAAAACCAAACAACCCAAAGCCACGGTAAGATTTACTGAGCAAAAAAATGGAACTTTAACCGCAAGCATTCAGTCAATTTTAACGCCTGGTGAAGAAAATGCCTGTACAAAATGTGAAGGTCCGTATCACAACAAATCACTCAAAGGTTTGACCATTGTTCGCGGTCTGAAAAATACAGGCGGCACGAGCTACGATGGTGGTTCAATTCTTGACCCGCAAACAGGTAAAACCTACAAGCTAAAAGGTAAACTTGCCGATGGTGGTAAGAAACTGGAATTGCGTGGTTTCATTGGTGTAGCGGCATTGGGTCGTAACCAAACATGGATTCGTGCGAACTAAGCATGTATTCCACCTGTGCAGTTGAAATCATATTGCACAGGATATAAAAAAACCTGCTCCATGTGAGCAGGTTTTTTTATTGGTATTTTTTTAAACTTAACCTAAAGCACGATAAGCCGCTTCATCAAAACCCGCAATAAAGCCTGATTCAGTTTTTAAGACAGGACGTTTAATTAAACTGGTGTGAGTGCAAAGTGCTTCAATTAAGTTGGCTTCACTGGCCAAAGCAGCTTGCTGTTCTGCTTCGCTGAGTTTGCGCCAAGTGGTGCCTTTTTTATTCAGTACTACATCTTGCCCAAGCGCATCTAACCAACTTTTGACAGTGTCGGCATCGATCCCTTGTTTTTTATAATCGTGAAACTCATAACTTAGCCCCAATTCATTGAGTAAATCGAAGGCTTTTTTCATTGAATTGCAGTTCTTAATCCCATAAATTTTTAACATATTTTTTTCACGTTAATATCATCAAACTGGCTATAGCCTAGCCCAAAACAGCGCTAAGTGCTAGAAACTTGCAGTGAACAATGATTGGCTGTTTAAATGGTATGTGTCATCAATACGTCATACCGATGTCACCAAATTGACACTTGATCGCTCTAAAATGGGACGCATAAACAGAAAAAAATGAAAAACTTGATAAGAACAGACTCTAGTGAAAATAAAAAATACAGTGAAGAACAACAGTAACAGCGCAAAACAGAAAATAAGATGATAAAAAGAGAAAACCCGCATTTAATCATCCTGATTATGCGGGTCTCATTTTAACGTCCATTGTTACATCCTTGAAACTAACCAAAACCAGTTAGTTTATTTTCCATCCTTCGGCTTCCAATCCTTTTGTGTCATCCTGACTGTCCCTTTGCCGTGATGCAATAATGCGCTGAATCGACTTGAAGATAAATACACAAAGTCGACAGATTATGTGCGAATTGAACCTCAGTTGAGTGAACAACTGTTCACTCGTGTAGGCTGTGAAATTTGTGTGAATATTAGATCTTATAATCAATAATCACGGGAGCATGGTCACTAAACCATTCTTCTTTATACACCCAAGCATTGACAGTGCGTGCTTTCCAGTCGGGTGAACAGGCATGATAATCAATCCGCCAACCAACGTTCTTGGCACGGGCTTGCCCGCGATTTGACCACCAAGAATACAACTCTGCTTCATGGCGTACTTCACGGAAGGTATCGACATAGCCCAAGTCATTATAAATATGATCTAACCATGCACGTTCATGCGGTAAGCAACCTGAAGACTTTTGGTTACCTGACCAGTTTTTAATATCAATGCGCTTATGCACAATGTTGTAATCGCCACAGACAATGATCGATTTATTGTCTTCACGCCACTGTTTTAGAATTTTTTGATACTCTTCTAAAAAGTGATCTTTCCGCATTTGCGCTTCTTCACCCGAAGAGCCAGAAGGCAAATACAGTGAACAGATGTAAATTGGGTGATCCAGTCCTACATCAAATTCAGCACTGATAAAGCGACCCTGAGAATCGGCCAATTCAAAGCCTAAACCATTTTGCACAGAAACAAAGGGCAAACGGCTATAAATGGCTGTTCCTGCGTAGCCTGCGCGTTCTGCAGGGAAAAGATGCGTGTGCCAGCCTTCTGGCTTAAATTTATCGGTCCATTGGGCGTGTGTGATGCGGCTTTCCTGCATGCAAATCACGTCTGCTTCAGACTTTTCCAACCATTCGAGTAAGCCTTTGCTTACCGATGAACGCAACCCATTGACGTTAATTGAAACCACTCGAAGAATTTTTTGATCACTCGGATAGCTACTCTTTGGTATCATGCTCAGGTCTTACCTCAATGTATTAATTTGGAGCACCTCATGACATCGCCAGCTCAATTTAACCCGCAAGCTTTTATCGAACTCGCCTTATCACGTGGTGTGCTTAAATTTGGTGAGTTTACTTTAAAATCGGGTCGTGTGAGTCCTTATTTTTTTAACGCAGGTTTGTTGAATGATGGCGAAGCTTTATCGCTATTGGCTTCGGGCTATGCAGATCAACTCATGCAATGCAAAAATGTAGATGTTATTTTCGGGCCTGCCTATAAAGGTATTCCATTTGTGGCAGCTACAGCAGTGGCTTTATCGCAAAATCATGGCGTAAGTGTGCCGTGGGGGTTTAACCGTAAAGAAGCCAAAGATCATGGCGAAGGCGGTGTGTTGGTGGGTGCTGCGGTTGAGGGCAAAAAAGTTTGGATTATTGATGATGTGATTACTGCGGGTACGGCTATTCGTGAAGTGGTGACTATTTTGAAAAATGCAGGCGCACAAATTGCGGGCGTATTGGTGGCTTTAGACCGTCAAGAAAAAGGTCAGGGCGATTTGTCTGCTATTCAGGAAGTGCAAAAAGAGTTGGAAATTCCTGTGCATGCTTTAATTACCATGAAAGATTTAATGAATTATTTGGATGCTAAAGGTGAAAAAGATGCCTTGGCGAAAATGGAAGCGTACCGTGTGAAGTATGGGATTTAAGTTGTTTTGGAGAAGGAAGCGAGAGCTTCCTTTTCGCTTTTATTCAGTTTGATTTTTAATAATATAATGAAATGTAATAAATAATAAAAAAGCCCGACTGAGGGGTGAGACAAATTTTGTATTTTTAAATCACATTAAAATTTAATATGAGAAAAGTACTATGATTTTTTACTAATTTAAAAGTTTGTTATACTTCGCATTATATAATAAAAACATATACGAACTCAAAAATGACAAGATCAACTTCGTTATACAAATTATTTATCAAAACACTAGAACAACAGATGTTCTCAAAAGAGATTGAGCAAATCTTAAAAGTTGTTGAAGGTATCACTGCTCTATTGGTCAGTAGTCAATTAAAGAATGGCGATGAAATTATTGATACTTTTAACAATTCGGTGGCAATATGCATTTTTAAAGATCAATTAACATTTCAGAACTCTCTTAGTCATGACTAAACTATAAGGATTAAGATTATGAGAGGTTTTGCTATTCATAATGCACCAACTAATCATGGTGGTCGTATTCTAGCTACTCAGATAAGAAATTCTCAAATGGGCAATTCTTTTGTTAGAGCGGGCGATGGGCATTTCTGTCCAAGATGTAAATGTTGGTCTTCAGTGATTAAAAGCCATGACCATATTATCTTTGATGGTAAGCCAGTTGCTTATGTCGGGGATAAATTAACATGCGGTGCTATTATTCAGCCGCAACAGTCGCATGTTGTTGGTGGGAGTAATGCTAATTATCATATAGTTTCTAATCCTCAAACTGAGCAAACTCTGCCTATAAGTGCTCAACAGAATTTAATAAATAGTTTTACAAATAAGAGGAAGTATGAGAACTATTATATTGAGTTTAATAAAACCGATTATGTAAAATTTAAAACAGGAATTCCTCCATACGATGAAGATAAAAAAGGGCTATTTGGGAGTGTTTTACAAATAGTTTCAGGAGCATGTGATTTTATCGTTACATCTATTTTAAAGAAAAAGAATCTGTTTATAACAGTTTCATATCACCCGCCAGTTGTAAAACATGATGCAAATAAAATCACTCCTTATGCAACTCTAAGACTCTATAAAGAAAAAAATAGAAAATCTGAATTATTAAAAATACAAGAATTGAAGTCTGATGGTGGGGTTTGGAGTATTGAGCGAGGAAAAGAACCAGTAGGTTTCTGTAACATTACCTTACCTGAGCCTGATTTACTCCTATTGAGGGTTGAATTAGATCTTGGATATGTATTGACGTTTAGCGGTGGAGTTGTTACCCCGATACCCAGTTTTACAACCCACAGCTTTACTTTAAATTCCGCAGCAAGGGAAGTTAGATGAAGAATTTTCTTATTTTTTTAACAGCCTTCTTGATATTCGGAAGCACTGCCTGCTCATCTAATGGACATAATACACATCATGGTGAAGTTGAACTCACTCAAGATAGTGAAGCTGCCCAGAGTCTTTCTGCAGAAGATCAATCTATTATAAAAAAATATAAAGATACGATTCATAATTTGAATTTTAGGGAAAGAGAACATGCGAATAAGGTAATGAAAGATAGTTTGTCTGAAATAAACAAAATTAAGAATGATTCCGAGCGAGAAAAGTTGCAAATGCAGATTTACTTAGCCACAGCCATGTATAAAGAAGCTTATGATTTAAATAGTAAAATGTTAAAAACTAGGTTTAGCGAAGCACGTTTACTGACTCAATGTGAGTTGAGCTATTACGCTAAAAAGCCTAAAAATGAATATGAAAAATGTTATGCCCAAGTAGCGTCATTGCTGGAAAAGACATTGAAAGTCACTCCTAAAAATGACTCTGAATATTTATATGGTGAGTGGGGGTACTTACTCGCGATGTATAAGGCAGGACATGAAGAATATAGACAAAAAATGGAAGATTTTATTCATTCTACTCAAGATAAAACGCTGAAATATCAGTTTGAAAGTTCTTATGAGTTGGCGATTGAACAGATCGCTAGTTACCAGTGATCTTTGTTGTATTGGTTTTCAGGAGTGCGTAAATACATCAACCTAACCCTACTGTTGTGATGTATGCAAAATTCTTAAAATACGAACAGAATCTTTAACGTCATACACGACAACATAGTGCGATGCACCACAAGTTCTCGAGTTCCATGGATGAGACCAGATCGCCCTTTAATGGCAGCGAAGAATGCTATACACGCACGACTTAAAAGGAGACATTTGGGGTATGAAGAGGGTATGAATAACACTGAGTCCCTAAGCGTATTCACTCAGTCTCCTCCTCACACTTCTTACACTCCAGCATCACCCCCAACTTTTCCTTGCGCCCTTGCTCTGTGATTACCCACGGGCGGTTTTGCCACGGTGGATTATGCCGCACATGCTGCCCATGACCGCAGGCCAAATCTGCGACCCAATCATTTTCTTCATCTAAATGAAAATCAATAATCGCTTGTTGCATCGCATACTCCTAAGTGCATGATGATCGTGGATAAAGCGTTACGAAAATTGCAGCAAAACCAAAGCCAAACTCCGCTATACTTTTGCTTATTCAATTCTTCAAAAGAGCACCGAAATATGCGCGTACTTGTTGTGATGGATCCCATCGAAAGTGTCAATTTGAAAAAAGACTCAACCATGGCGATGTTATGGGCGGCAAGCCGTCGTGGGCATACCTTGGGCTATGCATTACAGCAAGACTTATATATTGATCAGGGCAAGGCATTTGGTCTGATTGCATCGCTCAAAGTCTTTGAAGATTATAACCATTATTACGAATTGGGCGAAAAACGCAAAGAATCCTTAGCTGATTATGATGTCATTCTCATGCGTAAAGACCCGCCTTTTGACATGAATTTCGTTTATACCACATATATTTTAGAGCAAGCTGAACGCGAAGGCGCATGGATCATCAACAAGCCGCAAAGCCTGCGTGACTGTAATGAAAAGCTGTTTGCGACTCAATTCCCAGAACTACAAGTTCCGACATTGGTCACTTCACAACAAAGCCTGATTCGTGAATTTATTCAGCAACATGGTGATGTGATCGTTAAACCGCTCGATGGCATGGGCGGCATGGGAATTTTCCGTTTGTACCAAGATGGGGTCAATATTGGCTCAACCATTGAAATTCTGACCAACAACGGCACTCAGCCAATCATGGCGCAGCGCTATATTCCAGAAATTGTAGATGGTGATAAACGCATCCTCATGGTTAATGGTGAGCCTGTGCCTTATTGTTTGGCACGAATTCCACAAAATGGCGAAGTGCGTGGCAACTTAGCTGCAGGTGGTTTAGGCGAAGCACGTCCATTGACTGAAAATGACAAAGCCATTGCCGCCAAAGTCGGGCCATTTTTACGTGAAAAAGGCTTGGTTTTTGTCGGATTAGATGTGATTGGCAACTATGTCACTGAAATCAACGTGACCAGTCCAACGTGTATTCGTGAAATTGATGCACAGTTTGGTACATCCATTGCCGATGATTTATTTACCGTACTTGAAGCAGGTCGTCCCAACTAAGTTTGGGCTTTATGCTCACTGTATCAATACAAAAGCCGTTTTCTATTTGAAAGCGGCCTTGTTTTTAGAGACGTGGATACAAAAAACAACTTAAACACTTTGCAAAATAGATCAATCAAAGCAGGTAAAATTGAATAAAACTTAACATTTTCCGTAGATTAATAATAAAACTAGTTTAAACTTGAAAATCTGTAGAAAAAAACAATCAAGCACTTGGTGAAAAAAAGTAAATAACCTTTCAAGCCCATGCGTTTGTGATTACAATTGATAGCTTATACAAGATTTTTATTTGCCTTATTTTGAGTTGAAGAATTAAACCGTGACTGACGCACAGCAACAACAGCCTAAACATGTCATGATGATGGCCGCAGGTACAGGTGGACATGTTTTTCCCGCTTTGGCCGTCGCAAAACAATTACAGCAACAAGGGATTCAAGTGTCATGGTTGGCGACCCCAACGGGCATGGAAAATCGTCTGCTTAAAAATCATAATATCCCAATTTACCAAATTAATATTCAAGGTGTACGTGGCAACGGTTTGATCCGTAAACTGGCTGCACCATTTAAAATTTTAGGCGCAACGCTCAGTGCTGTGCGTTACATGAAGCAATTAAAAGTTGATGCTGTTGCAGGTTTTGGTGGTTATGTGGCAGGGCCAGGTGGCTTGGCAGCACGTGCTTTGGGTATTCCTGTGCTGATTCACGAACAAAATGCAGTTGCGGGTTTTACCAACACTCAATTGTCACGTGTGGCAAAAACCGTGTGTCAGGCTTTCCCAAATACCTTTCCAAACAGTAACAAAATTGTCACCACAGGCAACCCTGTTCGTGAAGAAATCACTGCGACCTTAAGCCCTGCATGGCGCTATCAGGAACGTGAAAAAGCAGGCTTGCCAATTCGTATTTTAATTGTGGGTGGTTCACTAGGTGCACAAGCCTTAAATGAATGTGTACCTGAAGCGTTAAAGCAACTAAATGTCGCTTTAGATGTTTATCATCAATGTGGGCAAAACCATGCCGAAGCGACGCAGGCACGTTATGCACACAAGCCTGACCATTTACAGGTTGAGGTACAGCCTTTTATTGAAGATATGGCCAAAGCCTATAGTGATGCCGATTTAATTATTTGTCGTGCGGGCGCACTCACGGTAACCGAGGTCGCGACTGCAGGTGTTGCAGCAGTATTTGTACCATTGCCTAGTGCGGTGGATGATCACCAAACTGCCAATGCCAAGTTTTTAGCCGATCTTGGTGCAGCAAAAATCTGTCCGCAAGCCAGCATGACACCTGAAAGTTTAACAACATTATTAACCCCGTTAATGAATCGTCAATTGTTGTCTGAAATGGCGGTCAAAGCCCGTCAGCAGGCGCAGCCTGATGCAACTCAACACGTGGTTCGTCTTATTCAAGCATTGTTCGAGTAAAATATGTCTCCTTCTACACCCGCTGATCAAGCGAAAAAATTAATCAAAGTGCCTGAAATGCGCCGTATCAAACACATTCATTTTGTGGGTATTGGTGGCGCGGGGATGTGTGGTATTGCCGAAGTCTTGAAAAACCAAGGCTATAAAGTGTCGGGTTCAGACATCAAAGCTTCAAAAACCACAGCGCAATTAGAAGAAAACGGCATCAAGGTTTATATTGGGCATGCGGCAGAGAATATTAAAGGCGCCAATGTGTTGGTGGTGTCTACTGCAATTGACCCAGAAAACCCAGAAATTAAAACAGCAATTGACACCCGTATTCCTGTGGTGCGTCGTGCTGAAATGCTGGGCGAGTTGATGCGTTACCGTCATGGTATTGCAGTCGCGGGTACACATGGTAAAACCACCACTACCAGTTTAATCACCTGTATGTTGGCCGAAGAAAACATGGATCCAACTTACGTGATTGGTGGTTTGCTAAACCGTACTGGGGTCAATGCAGCATTGGGTGCTAGCCGTTATATCGTGGCAGAAGCCGATGAATCTGATGCATCGTTCTTATTCCTAGAGCCAATGGCGGCTGTGGTGACCAATATTGATGCCGACCACATGGACACCTATGGTGGTAGTTTCGATACCTTAAAAGATACCTTTATTCAATTTTTGCACAAACTGCCATTCTACGGTTTGGCTGTGGTGTGTGGTGATGATGCCAATATTCGTGAAATCATGCCGCGTATCGGGCGCCCTGTATTGACCTATGGTTTTAATGAAGACAACGATATTCGTGCCGTTGATGTTGATCAAGACGGTATGCGCACACACTTTACTGTACTGCGTAAAGACCGCGAACCGTTACGCGTGACGGTGAATCAACCGGGGCTGCATAACGTATTGAATGCCTTGGCTGCAATTGGAATTGCCACCGATGAAGGCGTTTCTGATGGTGCAATTTGCCGTGCTTTAGAAGGCTTTAGCGGTGTCGGTCGTCGTTTCCAAGTACAAGGTGAGTTTGCGGTAGCAGACGGCAATGTGAAATTGGTAGATGACTACGGACATCACCCGAAAGAAGTGGAAGCCACCATTAAAGCTGCGCGTCAAAGTCATCCTGATCGCCGTTTGGTGATGTTGTTCCAGCCACACCGTTTTAGTCGCACCCGTGACTGTTTTGATGACTTTGTGGAAGTGTTGTCACAAGTCGATCAATTGTTATTGCTCGATGTTTATCCTGCGGGTGAAAAACCAATTGTTGGCGCAGATAGCCGTACTTTGGCACGCAGTATTCGTTTGCGTGGTCAGGTTGAGCCAATTTTGGTCGATCCAAATGACGGCAACCTACCGAATATTGTGAAACAAGTGTTACAGGCCAATGACTTGTTATTGACCCAAGGTGCAGGTAATGTGGGGGCGATTTCAATCGAGCTTGCACAAAACCATTTATATTTAAAATAATCACAACCTGTGATGTTTGAATTTGATCGACCAGTTTAAAGTTTAAGGATATAAACGTGTCAAATGCTTCAAAGTTCGGCAAAGTTGCCGTGTTATTGGGTGGAAAATCTGCTGAGCGTGAGGTTTCTCTAGACAGCGGTCAAGCAGTACTCGAAGCACTGCTACGTTCTGGGGTCAATGCAGAAGCATTTGATCCACAAACACGTAGCGTGACCGAATTGGTCAATTATGATCGTGCCTTTATTGTGTTACACGGGCGCGGTGGTGAAGATGGTCAAATTCAAGGTGTTTTGGAATGGTTGAATATTCCATACACGGGTACGGGCGTGCAAGGTTCAGCCATTGGCATGGACAAAGTGAAGACCAAGCAAATTTGGCAAGGTTCTGACTTGCCAACTGCGCTATATCGTATTGTTAGCAAAGATTCCAATATTGAAGACGTGGTTGCCGAATTGGGTTTACCACTCATCATCAAGCCTGTACATGAAGGTTCAAGTATTGGCATGAGCAAAGTCGAAAAAGTAGAAGACTTTGCCGATGCTGTAGCGAAAGCAACTGCACATGACGCTATTGTTATGGCTGAAAAATGGATTACAGGACGTGAATTTACCATCGTGCTGTTAAATGGTCAGGCTTTACCGATTATTCGTTTAGAACCACCGAAAGATGTGGCGTTCTATGATTATGAAGCCAAATATCAACGTAATGATGTGCAATACGGTATTCCGTGTGGTTTAAGCACTGCCGAAGAGCAACAGTTACAAGCTTTGGCATTACGTGCCTTCCAAGCCGTGGGTGCAAGTGGCTGGGGTCGTATTGATGCCATGCAAGATGAGAACGGCAATTTCTGGCTATTGGAAGTGAATACCGTGCCGGGAATGACCAGCCACTCTTTAGTTCCGAAAGCGGCAAATGCAGTCGGCTATAGTTTTGATGAGCTGTGTGTGGCAATTTTGGCACAAACCCTTACAGGTGAAGCACACTAAATATGGCTCAACTTCCTGCATCCTTGCGCCGTAAACGGGCAGCGATTACCTCGATTCATGACAAACCGCCAACAGCCAAAGAAAAGCTGATTCATTTTGGCGGTTGGGTAATGCTGTGCGTTGCGGTGCTCGTGTTGGCAGTGGGTGCGTACGGGCTATACAAAGTCATGACCGATGCACAAATTGCCAAGCTAGATGTAGTGGGTACACGTTCAGATGCGGAACACCGCCAAGTGATGACGCATGTGAACCCTGTAATGACCAAGAACTATTTCACCTCTGACCTAGAGCAAATCCGCGATACCGCTTTGGAGTTGTCTTGGGTAGATCGAGTGGTGGTTTCACGTGCGTGGCCGAATGCTATTCGTGTGCGGGTTATGCCGCGTCATCCAATTGCACGTTGGGGGACAGGTCGTTTGCTCAGTGACAGCGGTGAAGTCTTTACCGAGGTCACGCCACAAAATAATCAACATTTACCGTTATTACACGGGCCAACGCATCAATCTAAAATGATGATGCGTCGTTATAATGAAATTAACCAATTATTCTTACCCGTCAACGATCGTTTAAAAGAACTATATTTAACAGAACGTATGACGTGGTTTATGCAGTTTGATTCAGGTCTACGTGTTATTGTAGATAAAGATCAAACCATGAGTAAGCTGCAGCGCTTGGGGCATCTTGCACAAAGTGATTTGAAACCTGTATGGTCTAAAATATCCGCCATCGATTTGCGTTATCGCAATGGTTTAGCCATTCAATGGAAAAACTCAATTCCGCCAAAAATTGCAAATGGTCACTTTGTTGTAACGATTGATGACACAAGCATTGCAGAGGGAATAAGAGCAAAGCCATAATATTGGGCTTTAAAAAAATAGAGGCATTAAGCCATAAATTAAACATACTGGTAATGGTAGTGAATAAATGAGTGAAGCTGTTCCCTCGGTTGTTGCGATTGACATTGGGACGCACAAAGTTTCAGTTTTGATTGCTAAGGTCCATGCGCCAGACAATATCCAAGTCATTGGTATGGCCACCGCACGTAATCGAGGCATGAGTAAAGGAAAAATTGTCAGTCTCGATAAAGTGATTACTGCAATTAAAAATGCCGTGCAAGAAGCGGAAGATATGGCGGAATGCCGTGTGCATTCGGCATGGATTTCTATTCCTAGTGCAGAGCTAAAAAGCTTTTATGCTTCAGGTCGCACACCTATTGAAAGTAGTGATCACACCATTACCACCAGTGAAGTGGTACGCGCCTTGGACTTGGCCAAAGCCAGTCACCTCACCTCAGACCATTATTTGGTGAGTGCAGTACCACTCGGTTTCGATTTAGATGATTCGGGTGAATGGGTACAAAACCCAATTCGTATGTCAGCACATAGCATGACGGGGCATTATCAATTGATGATGTTGCCTATTAGCACCATGCAGAATTTAGACCGTGCTTTAAAAGGTGCCAATATTGGTGTCGAAAAAATGGTGGTGTCAAATTTAGCCACTGCAGAAGCCAGTCTGCTTAAAGATGAAAAAGAATACGGTGTGTGTCTGGTAGATATTGGCGCAGGTACGACCAGTATTGCAGTTTATTTAGATGGACGTTTGGCCTTGGCACACACTTTGCAGCGTGGTGGTGAGCATGTCACCCGCGATATTGCAGCGGTGTTACAAACCACAACTGAAGAAGCTGAACGGATTAAGCTATTGTATGGCTGTGTAGATATGAAAGTGGTCAAACCTGATCACATGATTCAGATTCAGGGCATTGATGGGCCGCAAACCATTAGCCGTATTGAACTGGCGGAAATTATTATTGCGCGTTATGAAGAAATTTTTGCACAAATTCGTCAGGAACTCGAAAAGAGCGGTGCCATTCATGGTTTATATCATGGTGTGGTTTTGGCGGGTGATGCCTCACAAATTGAAGGCATGATCAGCTTGGTACGTCGTATGTTGGGTGTTTCGGCACACTTGGGGAATCATCCTTCACAAGTTTATGCCGATGAACCGCATCAGGCCGCCTTACGCCGTTCACAATATGCAACAGCTTCAGGCTTATTGCTTTATAGTCAAAACTATACTCAAGACACGATTGTAGAACATGAAGACCCTGAAACCTTATCGGTTTGGGGGCGTGTCGGACGGGCATGGTCTGGCTTGAACGAAAAGTTAAAATCTATTTTTTAGTTGAGTTTTTTGGGAATATTGTTAGGAAGTTGTACGGATCATCACTGGTACTTGACAAGCCAGAAGTTGAACAGCATTCTTAAAAATAATTTTTATGAAGATCAAGGCAGTATACGGGCTTAAGTGACTGCCAATAACGTATTAGGAAATCTAAAGGTCATGGCCTCATTTGAATTTATAGATGATCAAACCGATAGCAACGGTCAAGCCCGTTTCACTGTGTTTGGTGTGGGTGGTGCAGGTGGTAACGCTGTGCAGCACATGCTTGAGTCGGATATTCAGGGTGTAAAATTTGTTTGTGCCAATACGGACAAACAAGCATTGGATCGCATGAATTCGCAATTCAAAATCCAGCTAGGTGAGCAAAGCACACGTGGTTTAGGCGCGGGCGGTGATCCTCAAGTGGGTCAAACTGCAGCGGAAGAAAGCCGCGAGCTGATCTGTCAGCAACTTGAAGGCACAGACATGGTGTTTGTGACTGCAGGGATGGGCGGTGGTACAGGTACAGGTGCTGCGCCAGTTGTGGCTGAAATTGCCAAAGAAATGGGCATTTTGACTGTTGGTGTGGTGACTACGCCATTTAACTTTGAGGGTAAGCGTCGCTTACTTTCTGCGGAAAAAGGGATTGCGGCATTAGAACAGCATGTAGACTCTTTAATCATTATTCCAAACCAGCGTTTAATGAAAGTTTACCGCGACATTTCAATGAAAGATGCGTATAAAAAAGCCGATGACGTTTTGTTGAACGGTGTACGCAGTATTTTTGATTTGGTGGTACGTCCAGGTCACATCAACCTAGACTTTGCTGACTTGAAAACTGCGATGAGTACGCGCGGTTATGCGATGATGGGTGTTGGTTCAGGTCGTGGTGAAAACCGTGCGCGTCAAGCGGCTGAACAAGCGATTCGTAGCCCATTGCTCGATAGCGTAACCATTGCCAATGCCAAAGGCTTGTTGATTAACGTAACGGGTGGTGATGATGTGACCTTCGGTGAAATCGAAGAGATCATGGACGTGATTCATCAACTTTCAGATACCGAACAAACCCAAGTATTCTACGGTACGGTATTTGATCCTGAAGCGCGTGACGAAATTAGCGTGACTGTTATTGCTACTGGTTTAGCGCGTAACACAGGCGATACACCAGAGCCTGCAAAACGCACCGTGACACAAACCACTTCTGCAGCACCAACAGCGGCAGTAGAAGAAGATGATGTGCCTGCAATTCAGCGTCAGCAGGCAGAAACTGCGCCTGCAATTAGTGCGACAACAACATCAGGCTCTGCGCGTCCAACGCCAATGAGTATTCAAGACTATTTGAAAAATCAGCAGCGTAAATAAGCCAAGATCCTCAATTTCATTGTGTGATCGGGAAAAGGCAGTTTTAAACTGCCTTTTTTGTTTTTTATCAATGGCTAAATATGCTAACGTATAGCGGTTTTAAAATTTAGATGAATTGAGAACATGCTGAAACAACGTACCCTACAACGTGTCGTCAAGGCGAGCGGTATTGGTCTGCACAGTGGTCAAAAAGTATTGATCAACTTTGTGCCGCATCATGCCGATGGGGGAATTGTGTTTCGTCGTATCGATTTAAATCCGCCTGTCGATATTCCAGCCGATGCCATGCTGATTCAAGAAGCATTTATGTGCTCGAATTTGGTTCAGGATAATGCCAAAGTTGGCACTATTGAGCATGTTATGAGTGCAATTGCAGGGTTGGGCATTGATAACTTGATTATTGAAGTGTCTGCCTCTGAAGTGCCCATTATGGACGGCAGTGCAGGGCCTTTTATTTATTTGTTGATGCAGGGTGGTTTAAAAGAACAGGATGCTGCGAAAAAGTTCATCAAAATTTTAAAACCTGTAGAAGCTTTAATTGACGATAAACGTGCGGTGTTCAGTCCGCATGAAGGTTTTCAGCTCAATTTCACCATCGACTTTGATCATCCTGCCTTTAAAAAAGAATATCAGTCTGCCACCATCGATTTTTCTACAGAAACCTTTGTCTATGAAGTCAGTGGCGCACGTACTTTTGGCTTTATGAAAGATTTGGACTATTTAAAAGCCAATAATTTGGCTTTGGGTGCGAGTTTAGATAATGCCATTGGGGTAGATGATACAGGCGTGGTCAATGAAGAAGGTTTGCGCTTCTCGGACGAGTTTGTACGGCATAAAATTTTAGATGCTGTGGGGGATTTGTACTTGCTTGGACATCAAATTATTGCCAAGTTTGATGGTTATAAATCAGGACATGCCTTAAATAATCAGTTATTACGCAATGTTCAGAGCGATCCAAGCAGTTATGAAATTGTAACATTTGATGACATAAATTCTTGCCCGATCACTTTTGTGCATGTGACATAAGTCATTGTCTTTTCTTACTACGTTATAATGTAACAACAATAATATGTGAATTTCATCACAAATTTGAGCACGAGTTTTTGGTGTTTTCTGCAAACAATTATTTTTTATTGCTTGCCAAACGTAACAAAGCTTGGCTAAGCTTAGGGTCGCTCACAAAGTCAGCAGCACCTCGTAACATATCTTGAGTTTCTGGACTAAGTGTTCTTAAAGGCTTTTCGCTTTTTGGGGGCGTTTGAGATTCAACTCTTAAACGAACTTGAATTTTTTGTATGTCTTTCAGTTCATGCAGTTGTGACAGTTGAGTAATGTATTGCTTTTGCAAATAAGCAAGTTGACTGACCATCGCTTGATTCGTTCCAGTAATGGTTAAGACACCTTGTTGATAACAAACCACCTGCCATTGCTCTGGTTGCGGCAGTAAAGGTTGAATAAGTTTGCCAAGTTTCTGCCATGCAGCAACTTGGGTTGAGAGAAACGTTAGGTTTCCTGTTTTTATGTGTTTTCTTGTTTGTTGAAAGAGATTCACAGGTTCGGACATACATCATTCCTTCATGTTTATGCCCTAATCTTATGCGCTCCTTTCAGTAGATATCAAGGAAGAGATCACAAGGAACTTCAAGTAAGAACAGTTAAGAGGTTTTTTTATGCATTCGCGCCGTATTTTATTAGCGTTTTCACTGGCAGCTTCGGCAGCATCTGTCGCATTTGCTGATTTAGTTGAGTTAGATTCTCAAAATTCATCGACTGATCGTATTGAGCAATTAACCCGCACCTTGTCACAAGGTTCTTATACAGAAACACAAGACATTGATGTTCCTGCACAAACGCAGATGACCGTTAAGCTTCGTGAAAAGACTACAGAATTAAACAATGCGTCTTTAGCAAAAAAATACGGTACCAATACCAGCACCCGTTTTGCTTCTTCAAATCCTTATGCTTGGTTAGTGTCACATCCATTACCAAATGCACGTATTAGCTCGAACTATGGCGGTCGTGTCATGAGTGGTCGTGCTGAAAACCATTCTGGCTTAGACCTTGCTGCACCAAGCGGTACTCCAATTTATGCGACTGGCCCAGGTATTGTGACCAAGTCAGGCTGGGGCACAGGTTATGGTCAATATGTAGAAATTAACCACGGTAATGGTTATATCACGCGCTACGCACACGCTTCACGTTTAATTGCACGTGTGGGTGACCGTGTAGATGCAGGCGAACATATTGCCAACGTGGGTTGTACAGGTCGTTGTACAGGTCCTCACTTACATTATGAAGTAGTGAAAGATGGTCAACGTAAGAACCCTTCTACCTATTTAGCAATGTTGCCGTAATGTTTTGGCTAGAAATTCATGCTCTAGCCACACTCACTGTAAACTACACGCGAACTACAAATTAAAACATGAAATTAAAGCGGCAAAGGTCGCTTTTCTTTATACTCACGTTTTAGCTTTTAGCGAAATCTAGTGAGACATTTCAGACATCAACTTATCACCTAAAAAAATAATAACACGCAGTATCTGCTTTATTGTATAAAAAACCGCCTAAATTGGCGGTTTTTTGTTATTTGCTGTAAGAATGTGTCAATGACTATTTATTTTCTAAATAGTATGCAGGATATGCATTTAAGATTAGCCATATCTACTAAAGTCTAAATTATGATACATATAAAGCATACGATTAGGCTTAGGAATAGTGAATTATGGCGTTTTACGGTGATACGGACTCACAAGAAACCCAAGAATGGCAAGACGCCTTTGATGCTGTGTTACAACATATGGGTACTGAACGGGCAGCATTTTTACTCGAAAAACTGTACCAACGTGCAATTGCAAAGCATGTACCCATTCAGCGATTAAATACTCCTTACCTCAATACCATTTCAGTGGAAGAACAACCTGCCATGCCGGGCGATCAGGATATGGAGCGTCGTATTCGCGCCCTGATTCGCTGGAATGCGTTGGCAATGGTATTGCGTGCCAATAAAACAGGTGATGATTTAGGTGGTCACCTTGCAAGTTTCGCATCTTCAGCAACATTGTATGATGTTGGTTTTAACCATTTCTTCCGTGCCAATAGTGATCATTTTGGCGGTGATATGATCTACTACCAAGGTCACTGTGCACCCGGTATTTATGCCCGTTCATTTTTAGAAGGGCGTTTAACCGAAGATCAATTGAATAATTTCCGCCGTGAAGTGGGCGGTAACGGTTTACCTAGCTATCCACATCCTTATTTAATGCCTGACTATTGGCAGTTCCCAACGGTGTCGATGGGTCTGGGTCCAATCATGTCAATTTATCAGGCACATATTCAAAAATACTTAATGAACCGCGGTTTAATTAAAGAAGAAGACCGTAAAGTCTGGGCATATCTAGGCGATGGTGAAATGGATGAGCCAGAAAGTTTGGGTGCAATTTCACTGGCAGGTCGTGAAAAGCTAGATAACCTGATTTGGGTGGTGAACTGTAACTTACAGCGTTTAGATGGCCCTGTACGCGGTAACGGTAAAATCATTCAAGAACTTGAGTCGTTATTCCGTGGCGCAGGTTGGCGCGTGATTAAAGTGGTCTGGGGGCGTCATTGGGATGCTTTATTAGACAAAGACGACACAGGTGCATTAAGAGCCATTATGGAAGAAGCGGTGGATGGTGATTATCAGCGCTTGCAAGTGAAAGGTGGTGCATACGCTCGTGAGAAATTCTTTGGTAAATATCCTGAAGCCAAAGAATTGGTCAAAGATTTAAGCGATGAAGATATTGATAACCTGAACCGTGGTGGTCACGATCCGTACAAAGTATTTGCGGCGTATGCTGAAGCATGTAAGGCCAAAGGTCAGCCAACGGTCATTTTAGCCAAAACTGTCAAAGGTTATGGTTTGTCTGATGAAATTGAAGCGGTGAACAAAACCCACCAAATCAAAAAAATGCAGTTGGATTCTTTAAAATATGTACGTGACCGCTTCAACTTGCCATTTAGCGATGAGCAACTTGAAGAAGTGCCGTTCTATCGTCCAAGTGAAAATTCGCCTGAATTGAAATATATGAAAGCGCGTCGCGAAGCGTTGGGTGGTTATTTGCCTGCGCGTCGTAAAGACAGCGAAGCTTTACAAATTCCTGAATTATCAGTTTTCGATTCAGTCTTGGCAGGTTCAGGTGGCAAAGAACAATCGACCACTATGGTGATGGTGCGTTTGATTTCTGCCCTGCTCAAAGAAAAAGCCATTAAAGACCGTGTGGTACCCATTGTACCCGATGAAGCACGTACTTTCGGTTTAGAAGGCATGTTCCGTCAACTGGGTATTTATGCCGCACATGGGCAAAAATACACCCCTGAAGACCAAGAACAATTGATGCATTATCGTGAAGCCAAAGACGGTCACATGCTGCAAGAAGGCATTAACGAAGCAGGTGCAATGAGTGCTTGGGCAGCTTTGGGTACCAGTTATTCGACCAATAACTTACCAATGATCCCAATGTATATGTATTACTCCATGTTTGGTTTCCAACGTATTGGGGATATTGCATGGGCGGCAGGTGATGCACAGGCGCAAGGTTTCTTGTTGGGTGCCACTGCAGGACGTACCACACTCAATGGTGAAGGCTTGCAACACCAAGATGGTCACTCGCATATTTTAGCCAATACTATTCCAAACTGTGTGTCCTATGACCCATGCTTTGGTTATGAGCTTGCCGTGATTGTGCATGATGGTTTGCAACGCATGTATGTCAATCAGGAGCGCGTGTTCTATTACCTCACCGTAATGAATGAAAACTACGAGCATCCTGAAATGCCACAAGGTGTGGAAGAAGGCATTAAGCGCGGCATGTATTTACTGCAGGAAGATGAAAAAGCCACGGTTCAATTGCTAGGTTCAGGTGTGATTTTGCGTGAAGTCATCAAAGCGGCGAAAATCTTGCGTGAAGAGTATCAAATCCACTCGAATGTCTACAGTGTGACCAGTTTTAATGAATTGGCGCGTGATGGTATGGCGTGTGAAGAATACAACCGTTTGCATCCATTGGCTGAAGAAAGCAAAGAGCCGTGGATCTCACAACAGTTACGTGGCAAAGATGGCATTGTCGTGTCTGCTACCGATCACATGCGCGCCTATAGCGAGCAAATTCGCGGTTACTTGCCAGACAATCGTCCATTTGTTGCCTTAGGTACCGATGGTTATGGTCGTTCCGATACCCGCGGTAACTTGCGTAGCTACTTTGGGGTCGATGCTGCACACATTGTGGTAGCCACCTTGAAAAAACTGGCTGATGAAGGCGAAGTCGATGCGCGTTTGGTCAAAGATGCAATCTCGACATTTGAGTTAGATACAGATCGTCCTGTCGCGTGGGCACCGCAAGCGGTTCCTGAAGTACAAGCGGTTGCTGACTACAAAGAGGAGCACTGATCATGCAAATTCAAACGCCTGATATTGGTGTCGATAAAGCCACTGTTGCAGATATTCTTGTCAAAGTTGGCGACACGATTGCAGTTGATGACAGCATTGTCCTATTGGAATCAGACAAAGCCTCTGTTGAAGTACCCAGCACCGTTGCAGGGGTGGTGAAAAGTATTTTGGTACAACAAGGCGATGAAGTGACTGAAGGTGCGGTGCTGATTGAGTTGGAAACTGAAGCTCAAACGGCAGCTGCTACAGAAGTTGCTGCACCGCAAGCCCAAGTAGATGCTGCACCGAAGCAAGATGCTGAACCAGTGATCGCTGCAGAACCAAGCTCAGCGACATCAAACACTGCGCAAGAAGTAGATGTACAAGTACCTGACATTGGCGTGGAAAAAGCCGTTGTTGGGGAAATTTTAGTACAAGTCGGCGATGCGATTGATGTTGATCAAAGCATTATTGTGGTGGAGTCGGACAAAGCCACAGTAGAAGTGCCGAGTACGGTGTCGGGTACAGTTACCGCTATCCAAATCAATACGGGTGATACCGTAAAAGAAGGTGTGGTGATTCTGAAAGTGAAAACCGCCGCTGCTGCAGTCACACAGGTGGAAACACCTCAAGTGGCATCAGCAGAAGCGGCTGCTGCAACAGCGAGCGCAGCAACTGCATCGGCACCACAAACAACAGCATCAGCACAGGTTGAAGTCGCAGTGCCTGATTTAGGGGTCGATAAAGCCACAGTGGCAGAAATTTTGGTACAAGTGGGCGATACGGTTGCTGCTGACCAAAGTTTGATTGTGGTGGAATCAGACAAGGCTACGGTAGAAGTGCCAAGTACTACTGCAGGCGTGATTCAAGCGATTCATGTAGAATTAGGACAAAGTGTTGCGCAGGGCAATGCATTAGTGACGATAGTAACTGCAAGCGCAGCTGCACCAACAGCAGTTGCAGCAGCTCAAGTTGCCTCTGCACCAAGTACATCGCCAGCAGTCAGTGCTGCATCTACAGCACAAAGCACGACAGTTGCAGCAAGCGCGCATACGAATGTAGACAAATTGAGTAAGGCGCAACATGAAGCCAATGCAAAAGTGTATGCAGGCCCTGCTGTGCGTAAACTGGCACGTGAGTTGGGTGTTGTTTTAGCAGATGTAAACGCCACTGGCCCACATGCGCGTGTACTCAAAGAAGACTTGAAGGCTTATGTCAAAGCGCGTCTTACTGCGCCGCAGACTGTTCCTGTCGCTGCTACAACACAGCAAGTTACAGGTTTGCCAAAGCTACCTGACTTTAGTGCATTTGGTGGTGTGGAAGAAAAAGATTTGACGCGCTTACAACAAGTGTCAATTCCGCAATTGTCCCTGAACAATTACATCCCACAAGTCACGCAATTTGATTTGGCCGATATTACCGAGCTAGAAGCGTGGCGCGGTGAATTGAAAGCCAACTTCAAAAAAGAAGGTGTCAGCCTGACCATTTTGGCGTTCATTGCCAAAGCAGTAGCGCATTTGCTGAAAGATGAGCCATATTTCGCTGCGCATCTGGCAGACGATCAAAAGTCTGTGCTGCTGCGTAAAGAAATCCACATGGGCATTGCGGTGGCAACCCCCGATGGTTTAACCGTGCCTGTACTACGTAATCCAGATCAGAAATCGATTAAACAAATTGCGATTGAACTGGGTGAGTTGAGTCAAAAAGCGCGTGATAAAAAGTTGTCGCCTAAAGATTTACAAGGTGCAAACTTTACCATCACCAGTTTAGGTTCGATTGGCGGTACGGCATTTACGCCGTTGGTGAACTGGCCGCAGGTTGCGATTTTGGGTATTTCACCAGCGACCATGCAGCCTGTCTGGAATGGTGAAGGCTTTGATCCGCGCTTGATGTTGCCATTGTCATTGTCGTATGACCATCGGGTAATTAATGGCGCAGATGCAGCACGTTTTACCCATAAACTGACCCAGTTGTTGGCAGATATTCGTAGCTTGCTGCTCTAAACTCAGAAAAGCTTTATAAAACCCTGCTGCGGCAGGGTTTTTTGTCACTGCCGTTATTCGGCTAAATTTGCTTAACCGCAGTATTCCGTTTAGAATAGCTGTACTTCATTGGGGAGTAGCCGCTTTTTACTAATTTCTGTTTCAACTGAATGCAGTAAAAAGGTGATGGTCAACATATTTGTTCCACAGAACATGGTCATCATAGCAAAGAACCAAGTCTGCTTTTTCAAGCTTTCTTTTGTTGGCAAGACCTTTGATTTATCACTCTGCAGATTTTGGCTAGCAGGAGGGATAGGTCATTGGTATGTGTGCTAGCCAGAGAAAAACATCATGTATGAATTCCTCATCTCGACTGCCATTGTCGCCTTAGCCGAAATGGGTGATAAAACCCAACTATTGGCTTTATTACTCGCGGCACGTTTTCGTAAACCTGCTCCAATCTTGGTTGCTATTTTACTGGCAACACTCATTAACCACGGACTTTCTGCAGTTTTAGGGCAGTGGATTACCACGGTACTTAGCCCAGAAATTTTATTGTGGATTTTGTCTTTAGGTTTTATTGGCATGGCGATTTGGATGCTTATTCCAGACCAGCTAGATGATGAAACTGAAAGCATCAACAAGTGGCAAAAATACGGTGTATTTGGCGCGACCTTTGTATTGTTCTTTTTGGCAGAAATTGGCGATAAAACTCAAATTGCCACAGTGGCTTTAGCCGCACGTTATGACAGCGTGTTTTGGGTCATGCTTGGAACCACTTTGGGGATGATGCTGGCCAATGCACCTGCGGTATTTATTGGCAATAAATTAGCGACCCGATTGCCAATTGCTTTAATTCATAAAATTGGTGCACTGATTTTCCTAATTATTGGTGTGTCGACTTTGGCGCAACATTATTTATTCTAAATTATTCATTAAAATGCATAAATCCTGAGCAAACTGCTCGGGATTTATTTATGTGAATGGTACTGCAATTCACTGATATTTCAGATAATCTGAGCCATTTTATTTATTGTAACTTTCCATAAATAGCTATATGTTATTCAATGATAGAAAATCTATTTTTAAAATGAAAAAATTGGGGATTGGTTATGGCATTTGACCGTACAACATCGCAGGTCTTATTTGATAATGGGACACATAAATGTATTAGTTTTACCAGTTTGGTCAAAGGTGAAGGTGTTCAGGCCAACCAATTTCTGATCATTGATAATAACCGTGCCGCAGTGCTAGACCCGGGTGGCGACCTGACCTATGTACCACTGACCATGGAATTAAACAAATATACCCGTTTGACCAATCTTGACTATGTCATGGCATCGCACCAAGACCCAGACATCATCACTTCAATGCCACGTTGGTTGGTCTATACCGAAGCAAAAATCGTAGCATCAAAATTGTGGGCGCGTTTCTTGCCGCACTTAAGCTCATCTTTTATGAGTGATCGTATGAAAGGCAACTGGCTAGATCGTTTGGTGGAACTGCCAGATGAAGGTCAGGCAATTCCTTTGGGCGAGTCTAAAATTATTGCTGTGCCTGCGCACTTCTTGCACTCTGTTGGTAATTTCCAGTTTTATGATCCTATCGCCAAAATTTTATTTTCTGGTGATATGGGTGCGTCAATGGTGGAAGATGCTTCAATTCCATTGACTGATTTTGCTGCGCATATTCCTGCGATGAAAGGCTTCCATCAGCGCTATATGTGTTCCAATAAAGTGATTCGCCTCTGGGTGAATATGGTACGCACCATGGACGTTGAAATGATTGTGCCGCAACACGGTACGCCATTTGTGGGCAAAGAACAGGTGAATCAATTCTTAGACTGGATTGAAACACTGGAATGTGGCGTCGATTTGATGGACGAACACGTTTTTAGCTGCCCTGAATAAGCGACAAAAAAAGCTGAAAAAACTGTAAAAAAAACTTGAGTGCAAAAACAACTTTTTTTAAGATTTTCGCCCAAAAACGATTTTTTTGATGACGAGAACTTAACGAATGTTGTCTCAAGTACCTACAGCAGATGCCTGCTTAAGCTGCGGCGCGTGTTGCGCTTATTTCCGTGTTTCATTTTATTGGGCTGAAGGCATGAATATGCCTGAGCACTACACGGAACCAGTAACAGCAGTCTATTCATGCATGTGTGGTACCAATCAGAGTCAGCCGCGTTGTGTCGCTTTAGAAGGTGAAGTTGGACAGCAAGTGAGCTGCGGGATTTATGAATTACGCAGCAGCTCTTGTAAAGAAGTGCAAATTGCCGATGATCAATGCAATAAAGCACGTCGTGCGCATAACATGATTCCATTTGTGCAAGTCGATCCAGCCATTTCTGTGAATGATGATGACTTCGATCAAGTGGTTTAATGGTGCTTTAAGTTGTTGATCGCAATCCAGATTGAAAAAGCAAAGCTGCGGCTTTGCTTTTTTTTACGGCTAATTTTGGATAAATAGCCAATCATGGTTCACATTGAAGCGGCTTTATCTGCCTGAAAAATGAAACATCGCAAGTTTTAAACCTGCACGGCTAAAAAGCAAACTAAGGATGAAAACTTCAATTTTTAGATGAAAATTACCGATTTTTTCATGTCGCATCCCCCAGAAGGGCAGAATAAAAAATATTTCTTAGAGAACAAATGAAATTTGTGCCCAGATTTGTTTATAATGGCTCACGGAAATTACCAGTGAGACTGTTATGCTGACCATCGTTCAAGAAGCGTTAACCTTCGATGATGTCTTATTACTCCCTGCCTATTCTACTGTTCTCCCAAAAGATGTCTCCTTAAAGACACGTTTTACGCGCGGCATTGACCTGAATATTCCTTTGGTTTCAGCAGCAATGGATACGGTGACTGAATCTCGTATGGCAATTGCGATGGCGCAAAACGGTGGTATTGGTATTTTGCATAAAAACATGGACATCGTTGCGCAAGCAGCCGAAGTGCGCCGTGTGAAAAAATTTGAAGCGGGTATGGTGAAAGACCCGATTACCGTAACGCCAGAAACTACAGTACGTGAATTGATTGCGCTGACTCAAGCCAATAATATTAGCGGTGTGCCTGTGGTGAAAGATGGCAAAGTAGTGGGTATTGTGACAGGACGTGACACACGTTTTGAAACAAACCTTGAACAACCTGTCAGCAACATCATGACTGGCCAAGATCGTTTAGTGACTGTACGCGAAGACGAATCTAAAGAAAATATTCAAGCTTTATTGCAACAACACCGCATTGAAAAAGTGTTGGTTGTTAATGAAAATCAAGAGCTTAAGGGCTTAATTACGGTGACCGATTTCCGTAAAGCAGAATTGTATCCAAACAGCTGTAAAGATGACTTAGGTCGTTTACGTGTGGGTGCTGCAGTGGGTACAGGCGCAGAAACACCAAGCCGTGTAGAAGCATTGGTTGAAGCAGGTGTCGATGCGATTGTGGTTGATACTGCACACGGTCACTCTGCAGGCGTAATTGAGCGTGTACGTTGGGTAAAAGCCAACTATCCACAAGTTCAAGTGATTGGCGGTAACATTGCAACTGGCGATGCTGCTTTGGCATTGTTAGATGCAGGTGCAGATGCAGTGAAAGTGGGGATTGGCCCGGGTTCAATCTGTACCACACGTATTGTGGCAGGTATTGGTATGCCGCAAATCTCTGCAATTGACGCTGTTGCCAATGCATTGAAAGAACAGATTCCATTAATTGCCGATGGTGGTATTCGCTTCTCTGGTGATATGGCCAAAGCAATTGGTTCAGGTGCAAGTACCATTATGGTCGGTTCATTGCTTGCAGGTACTGAAGAAGCACCGGGCGAAGTTGAATTCTTCCAAGGTCGTTACTACAAAGCATACCGTGGTATGGGTTCATTGGGTGCAATGGCAGGTGCAACAGGTTCTGCAGACCGTTATTTCCAAGACTCGAAAGCAGGTGCAGAAAAACTTGTACCAGAAGGTATTGAAGGTCGTGTACCGTACAAAGGCCCAATGGGCAACATCGTGCATCAAATGATGGGTGGTTTACGTTCATCTATGGGTTATACAGGTTCTTCAACTATTGAAGATCTACGCCAAAATGCTAAATTCGTGAAAATTACTGCAGCAGGTATGCAGGAATCTCACGTGCATGATGTGACGATTACTAAAGAAGCGCCGAACTATCGCGTTGGTTAATATGAACTATCGCGTTGGTTGATATTTAGTAGCATTTTCAAATAAAAGCCGTCATCAATGTGACGGCTTTTTCATTTTTGGTGTAAAGTAACTCGCAGTAAAAAAGTGATGATAAAGATCACCCCTAAGAAGTGAGAACAATATGAGTTATTTTGGTACAGACGGCATTCGAGGGAAGTTTGGAGAGTTACCAATTACACCTGATTTTGCATTAAAACTAGGTTTTGCAGCAGGTAAAGTTTTAAAAAAACACACCAAAAAAAATAAACCTATTGTGGTATTAGGTAAAGATACACGTCTTTCAGGCTATATTTTAGAAGCAGCATTACAAGCGGGTTTAAATGCCGCAGGTGTCTATGTGCATTTGCTCGGCCCATTGCCGACGCCCGCTATTGCGCACTTAACCCGCGCTTTGCATGCCAGTTTAGGCATTGTGATTTCAGCATCGCATAATCCGTATTTTGATAACGGGATTAAATTTTTCTCGGGCGAAGGGAAAAAGCTGCCAGATGCCTTGCAAGAAGAAATTAACCAAGAATTGCAGCAAGAATTAAAAATTGATGATACGGCCAACTTGGGTAAAAGCGTTCGTGTTAAAGATGCCAATGGGCGTTACATCGAGTTTTGTAAATCGACCTTTCCATATCATTTAGATTTAAATGACCTCACCATTGTGGTCGATTGCGCCAATGGTGCTGCCTACAATGTTGGCCCTGCGGTATTCCGTGAATTAGGTGCGAAAGTGATTGCCATTCACAATGAGCCAAATGGTTTAAACATCAACGAAAATTGCGGCTCAACCCATCCTGAAAGTTTGCAAAAAGCAGTGCTTGAGCATCAGGCGGATTTGGGTGTTGCATTTGATGGTGATGCAGACCGTGTGATTTTGGTGGATAGTCAAGGCAAGCAAATTGATGGTGACCACATTTTATATATTCTTGCCACACAAGGCTCGAAAAAACCTGCAGGTATTGTTGGGACGTTAATGAGCAATATGGCGCTGGAATTGGCGTTAGAAAAAGCCCAAGTACCATTACTCCGTGCCAATGTCGGTGACCGTTACGTGCTACAAGGTCTGGAAGAAAATGGCTGGGTTATTGGTGGTGAGCCATCGGGGCATATTTTGACTTTGGACAAGAGCACCACAGGTGATGCAATTATTGCTGCCTTGCAAGTGTTAACGGTGATGGTCGAACAAAATAAAGCCCTACATGAATTGGTGGCAGATTTTAAACTGTTGCCAAATGTGCTGGAAAACGTGCGCTTAGCAAATATGTTTGATCCGTATACCGTTCCTGCCTTGGTGGAAGAGTTTGACCGTGCTACGGAACAGCTGAAAGGTCGTGGACGCTTATTGATTCGTAAATCGGGCACTGAACCTGTGATTCGTGTCATGGTGGAAGGTGATGATTTGGCTGAAGTGAAGGCAATGGCGAAAGATTTAGCAGATGCTGTACGTCGTCATGCCGTCTAAAAGGGGGGTAAATCGTGAGTGATTTAATTAAAGATTTAAGTGAGCTGCGTTTAAGTTACCAAAAAGGTGAATTGCTAGAAGCACAGGTCAGTGCCAATCCGCATATTCAGTTTTTGAATTGGTTTAACCATGCCTTAGAAGCCAAGCTGCATGAACCGTATGCGATGTCATTGGCGACTGCCAATGCGCAAGGTCGTCCGCATGTGCGTACTGTGTTGCTGCGTGGAGCCACCGAAGCAGGCTATGACTTTTATACCAATTATGACAGTCAAAAAGGGTTGGATTTAGCGGCCAATCCTTATGCTGAATTGTTATTTTACTGGCCTGAACTGGAACGTCAGATTCGTGTCAGCGGTTATGTCGAAAAAATTGATGAGCAAGAATCGACAGCGTATTATCACAAACGCCCACGTGACAACCAAATCGCTGCGCATATTAGCACTCCGCAAAGTGGTGTGATTGCCAGCCGTGAAGAACTACAGGCGCGTTTCCAAGACTTGCATGCCCAAGTGGGCGATCAATCTGAATTGCAAAAACCTGTATTTTGGGGCGGTTACCGCTTGCAGCCTGATTATTACGAATTTTGGCAAGGTCGTCCGAACCGTTTGCATGACCGCTTAGCTTATGAAAAAATTGAAGGTGACTGGAAACTACAACGCTTGATGCCTTAAATGACTGGAAACTATGTCAAAAATTCTAATAAAACAAAGACCTTTACTTACACGCCCTGAAAACTTTCAGGGCGTCTCTACATTTGTTGCTCAAATTTTAGCGCGCCGTGGCGTTGCGTCTGAGCAGGAACTAGAACTTAAACTGAAGCACTTACTTGCTCCAAGCATGAAAGGTCTACCAGAAGCAATTCAGCTGATGGATCAGGCGATTGATCAGCAGAAAAAAATTGTAATTGTGGGCGATTACGATGCCGATGGCGCGACCAGTACCACACTTATGATTTTGGCACTGCGCGAAATGGGCGCACACGTGCAGTATTTAGTACCTGACCGTTTTAAATATGGTTATGGCTTAACCCCCGCCATTGCCGATTTGGCTTTTGAACGTTATGCGCCTGATCTATTAATTACGGTAGATAACGGAATTTCCAGTCATGCAGGCGTGGAACGTGCGCAAGCTTTGGGGATGCAGGTCATCATTACCGATCATCACCTCACAACGAAAGCCACCCCAAATGCAGAGGCTGTGGTCAATCCAAACCAATTGGGTTGTGATTTCCCAAGTAAAGCCTTGGCAGGTGTGGGTGTGGCATTTTATGTGTTGGCGAACTTATCCAGTCAGCGTAAAAAACAGGGCAAATCTGCTGCAAATTTAACGCAATATTTAGATTTGGTGGCTTTGGGCACCTATGCCGATGTAGCCAGTCTGGATTATAACAACCGTATTTTGGTGGATGCAGGCTTAAAACGGATACAGCAGAATTTATGTCGTCCTGGGATTAGCGCATTGCTAGACTTGGCAGGGCGTGAACCCACACAGCTTAAAGCGCAGGATTTAGGTTTTGTCTTAGGGCCACGTATTAATGCTGCAGGGCGCATGGAAACGATGGATATTGGAATCGAGTGTTTATTGGCAACGGATATGCAAAGTGCCTATGCTTTGGCACGTCAGTTAAATGCTTTGAATCAGGAACGTCGTCAGGTTGAAGCACAAATTAAACAAGATGCGCTGGCAGAATTGGAAAAGTTGCAGTTAGATCAAAGCGATTTACCGCATGCTTTGATTATGTTTGAAGAACATTGGCATCAAGGCGTGATTGGAATTGTCGCAGGACGTTTAAAAGAGCAGTTCCATCGCCCTGCGATTGTATTTGCTGCCGATGAAGATGGTGAGCATATTAAAGGCTCTGCCCGTTCAATTGAGGGGATTCACATACGTGACACTATAGAATTGGTTGCAGAACAATATCCACATTTGGTTAGTCATTTTGGTGGGCATGCAGCTGCGGCAGGTTTGACCATTAAAAAGGCGCACTTTGCAGAATTTAAACAGGTCTTTGAACAGATCATTGCGCAAATGGATGCAGATTTATTTCATGCTGTGCTGTGGACAGATGGTGAATTGCCGCAAGAGGCTTTTCATTTACACACGGTAGAGATGCTGCAGCATTTGGCACCGTGGGGACATAAATTTCCGCAACCTGTATTTGAAGGGCGTTTTAAAGTGGTCGATTTTAGATGGCTTAAAGAGACGCATTTAAAACTGCGTCTGGTGTTGCAGAATGGCCAAGTGCTGGATGCGATTGCCTTTGGTGCCAAAGATAAATTTGACTTTAACCCAATGCTGGATCATGTGCGTTTGGTTTATGAATTAGAACGCAATGTGTTTAATAGCAATGTCAGTTTACAACTGCAGATTGTGCATTTGGAGCAGTAGCCCAAATAAAAATCCGCTCACATTTGAGCGGATTTTTTTGCTTTTAATGTAAGGGATTAGAAGCGGAATGTACCATTGATGCCGTAAGAGTCCGCACCATCAGTTGTCGTGTAATTCACACCTACAGCAAATGCAGGGGTAAAGAATTTTTGTGCACGGACATTAAAGATAGTATCAGAGTCATCTTCTGTTGAATCAGCAAAAGCAACACCAACACTTAGAGTTGGGTCGATATAAAGGTCTGCACCTAGACGATATACTGTTTCATCGCCGAAATAAGAAACACCCTCAAAATTCGTATAATAGTTACCTATTTGAGATACATATTTTGCGCGTAAAGAAACAGCTGTTTCATCAACTACAGCCACCCCATAACCAAGTGTGCTTGCAAATCCAATTTTAGAAGCTAACATTGGATCGAAGCTGTCTTTTGCGACACCAACCGCTAATAGTAGACCATTTGTAGGTAGATAACCTGCTTCTAAAGAGTAACCAGTATTATCTTCAGACTCTTCTTCATGAAGTCCAGGGGTAGTTACCGAACCTGTATAGTCCAAACGGTTTAAGCTACCACCAATATAAAATTGGGTATTAGGGATATAAAACTCACCGTTAATACCAACAATGTCATATTCTTCTTCTGCCTTGACGTTACCTATGTTGAGTTCATTTTGGGCATTAAGATATCCTAAGCCAATATTGCTCGCTTTAGCTAAAAAAGCAGCTTCAGCTAAAGGTACATTTTTGACTTGAACACCATTTAGGTAATATTTACCATTAATAAAGAATAAGTCGCCATCAGACTCAAGTTCTACACCACCTAAATTATTATCAAAATCAGTGTTTTCATACCCACCATTGATTTCAAATTGATACGCATGAGCAGTACTTAAACCAGCAAGAAGAGCAGTTGCAAGCGCAAGTTTTTTAAACATTATTGAGATTCCCTCTGTTGTAGAAATATGACTGTTTTGTTACAGTTGTTGCTGATTGTACGGAAAATAAACATACAGTCAATGCACTATTTCTACCTAACTGCTTTATTTTGAGGCATAAAAAAGCACCCTTCCGAAGAAGAGTGCTGTTTGAATATCTAATTAGGCTAAACTCAGAAGCGATATTTTGCAGCGACACCAAAGCGGTTATAGTCATTGTTGCCAACTTCACCAAAGCCAACACGGCCTTCGAGGCTGATTTGCGGGGTAAAGAATTTACGTGCATTGATACCAAATTCGTTAGTATCACCGTAGTCACGATCTTTACTGTAGTAGTCTACACCTAGACTTAAGGTTTTATCGATGAAGTAATCTGCCGCAAGGTTATATTCGTCTAAATCACCAAAACCTGCGCCTGCTTCTAAGTTGATATCTTTACCATTGCTTAGAGAAGTGACATATTTAGCGCGAAGCGTAGGATCGACACCGTCGTCATAATCGTTGTCGTAGCCTTTTAGACCTGCAGCAATTAATAAACCTGGTGCGGGTAAATAACCGACTTCAGCGCCATAAACAGTCTCATCAAAATCGCCACCGCGGTCAAATTTCATATCGTCGCGACCAACATTACCACTCACATAGAAATCTGAGTTAGGAATGTAAACTTCAGCACCTACGCCGTAACGATGACGTTCATCATTACCGACTTCGTCATATTGGTATTTGGCATTTACGTTGCTAGCACGATCAAGGAACGCTGCTTCTGCCAAAGGTGCATTACGGGTTTGTACAGGGTTAAAGTAATAAGTACCATCAACACCGAATGAACCGCTTGAACTGTCGTTGTCTGGATCAATCAGTCCTGCTGATGCACCAATTTCAGCTTGGTATGCGTTCGCAGTACCAGTGATAGCCAAAGCTGAAAGTAGGGCGGATGCGATTGCTAATTTTTTCATGGAAAGTACCCCTCTGAAATCTGGTTAACAGTTAAACTTTTTGTTACAACTTTCAGTCTAGGCGAAAAAAAATCAGCGTCAATCACAGGAAAGTTACCGCATTGTTTCAAGCGTAAGTTTGTGTAATTTTTTTTATTTAAGTGATTGAAATAAAAATGAAATAATTAAATGTTTTGTTTTATTAAAACTATGTAGGTTTTGTGAATTTTACTAAATTTGATCATTAAATCATCAAACTTGTTTCATCTTTGTTTTATTTGGCGGGTTGAAGCAATTACCATACACCACTTTTTAAGCATGTTTTCAGCTGAATGTGTCAGGCAAAAAATCAGGGCGATAGATCGGCCATTAAGATAAATATCCGTGTTAATCGTGCATGCTATTTTAGGTTGGATATCATCAGGCTTTCACTTTAAAAGTTTAAAGCGATCTTTATTTTTAACCACATTTAGCATTCAACTTATAAAAGCTGAAAAGTTATGCTGGAATTTACAGCAGGATAGAAATGCCAGAACATGTCTGTGCTACAATTATCAGTTAATAAGCTTCATTGTTAATTGAGAGAATTTACGTGGAAATTAATCCTTATCTAAACCAATTAAAAGACTTGAACGAACGTGGTCAAACACTACGGGGGTATCTTTGACTACGATCTGAAAAAAGAGCGTTTAGAAGAGGTTCTCCGCGAGTTAGAAGATCCTGCAATCTGGAATGATCAAAGTCGAGCGCAAGCCATGGCCAAAGAAAAGGGCGAGCTTGAAAACGTGATTCATGTCCTAG
The DNA here is from genome assembly GCF_013420455.1 of Acinetobacter sp. YH01004. Lineage (NCBI taxonomy): Bacteria > Pseudomonadati > Pseudomonadota > Gammaproteobacteria > Moraxellales > Moraxellaceae > Acinetobacter > Acinetobacter sp. YH01004. Next base: position 40,064 of record NZ_VOXZ01000007.1, on the reverse strand, counting down.
AAGGTTTGGCGACCCAGTTAGAAGATGCCCAAGCCATGCTGGATTTAGCCGTTGAAGCCGATGATGAAGATTTATTGGTGGATGTGCAGTCTGAATTGACTTCTGCAGAAGAAGAACTGGCGAAATTAGAATTCCGCCGTATGTTCAGCAATCCAATGGATCCAAACCCATGCTATGTCGAAATTCAGGCAGGTTCGGGTGGTACAGAAGCGCAAGACTGGGCATCGATGCTGTTGCGTATGTATATGCGCTGGATTGAACGTCACGGCTTTAAAGCAGAATTGATGGAAGAATCGGATGGTGATGTGGCAGGGATTAAATCTGCGACCATTCGCGTAGAAGGCGAATATGCCTATGGTTGGTTGCGCACTGAATCGGGTGTGCATCGTTTAGTGCGTAAATCGCCATTTGACTCAGGTAACCGTCGTCATACGTCATTTTCTGCAGTGTTTGTTTCACCAGAAGTGGATGACAATATTGAAATTGATATTAACCCTGCCGATGTTCGTACCGATACGTATCGTGCATCGGGTGCGGGTGGTCAGCACATTAATAAAACCGACTCTGCGGTACGTTTAACCCACGCACCTACAGGTATTGTGGTTGCTTGTCAGAACCAACGTTCGCAACACGCCAACCGTGACCATGCGTGGAAACAGTTACGTGCCAAGTTGTATGAACTGGAAATGAGTAAACGTAATGAGGCGGCTCAAGCACTGGAAGACTCGAAGTCTGATATTGGTTGGGGAAGCCAAATTCGCTCTTATGTATTGGATGATTCACGTATTAAAGACTTGCGTACAGGCGTGGAAACTTCAAATACAGGTGCGGTTTTAGATGGTGATTTAGACAAGTTTATTGAAGCCAGTTTAAAGCAGGGTCTATAAGTTACGGTCTGTAAGATCCTAATGAGTCTGCCCAATTCAGTGAAGTTGCTTAAAAATTCATATAAATCGTAAAAAAACGATATTAATATCGAAAAAATACGATATATTAAAAGCAGCTGCTGAATTGGGCTTATATTTACGAATATGTGTCTGAATGATGGATGTCGATTTAATCTTTAAAGCCTTAGCCAATCCTACCCGTCGGCAAATTTTAGAATGGTTAAAAGCACCAGAACAATTTTTGTCGGTAGATGAGTGTGGCGACTTTAAGCGTGGCGTATGTGCAGGACACATTGAGCGTTTGGGCAACGTGTCGCAATCGACCATGTCAAATCATTTATCGGTACTGCAACAGGCAGGTCTTATTCGTGCAGAAAAATATGGACAATGGTCGTATTTTTCTCGTAATGAAGCACTCATTCAGCAATATGTCGAATATTTAAAACACTCACTTTAACTGTGAGATTAGAGGCAAAAATGGCTGAATTAGACTCTCCTTTAGTTTTGGGTGATCTGCATCTAAAAAACCGTGTGGTGATGGCACCTTTAACCCGTAGCCGCGCCAGCGATGACCGTGTTCCAACGCCAATGATGGCAGAATATTATGCACAGCGTGCCAGTGCAGGTTTGATTCTTTCAGAAGCAACGGTAATTTCTGAAGAAGCCAATGGTTATTTAAATACCCCAGGATTGTTTACCGATGCTCAAGTGCAGGGTTGGAAACTCGTTACCGATGCCGTGCATGCCAAAGGTGGTTTGATTGTGGCGCAACTGTGGCATGTAGGTCGTGTTTCACATCCAAATTTACTCAATGGCGCAACACCAGTATCGGCAAGTGCGGTACAACAAGCGGGTTATGTCAGTTTGTTGCGTCCTAAACGTGAATATGTGTTGCCACGTGCCTTAGAAATTGCAGAAATCCACACCATTACCGAGCAATATAAACAAGCCGCCATCCGTGCCAAAGAAGCAGGATTTGATGGGGTAGAGTTGCATGCAGCCAATGGTTATTTGATTGATCAATTCCTGCAAAGCAAAACCAACCAACGTGACGATGAATACGGTGGTTCGGTTGAAAATCGTGCGCGTTTCTTGTTAGAAGTGATGGACGCCTTAATTGAAGTCTGGGGCGCAGGTCGAGTCGGTGTGCATTTAGCACCACGTGGCGATGAGCACGACATGGGAGATGATGATCCACGTGAAACCTTCGGCTATGTCATGCAGCAATTGGGGCAGCGTAAAATCGCCTTTTTCTTTACCCGCGAATATTTAGCCGAAGACAGCATTTCCCAAGAAATGAAAGTACGTTCAGGCGGTGTGCCATATATCGCGAACATGCGTTTAAGTCGTGCTGATGCCGTGGAATTATTGGCTTCGGGCAAGGCCGATGCGGTGTCATTTGGTAAGGCGTATATTGCCAATCCAGACTTGTATGAGCGTTTATTGGCAGATGTACCTTTAAACGAACTCAAGCTGGAAAACATGATTGGTACAGCCGTTGCAGAAGGCTATATCGATTATCCAACTTTGGCGGAAACACAACACGCTGTAGAATAAAAGCCAGTATAGCGCCACATGCAATTAACATGCGCGTGTGGCTCTGTTATATTTTGCCGATAATCTTTCTTTGGGGCGCATCTTTTGGCTACTCCATTTTGGTATAACGCAGCCTTGGCGCTGTTAAAACCGATTTATCAGTCACGTATTCGTAAACGTGCCGAATATCCTGAGCAATTACAACAAGAACTGCTTGAGCGTTTTGGCCCATTTCAGCCTGCTAAAAATTTACATGCCATTTGGTTTCATGTGGTGTCGGTGGGGGAAACTAATGCCGCACAACCTTTAATTGAACATTATTTAAAAGTGGGACATCCCGTTTTAGTCACCAATACCACCAAAACGGGGCAGGCACGCGCCAAATCATTATTTTTAAAAGCACCGTATTTAGATTTATTTCAAGCCGTGTATTTACCTGCCGATCAGGTGCATTTAATTCGTGAGTTTTATCAGAAATATCAGCCTAAATTATTGGCACTGGTCGAAACAGAATTGTGGCCTAATTTGATTGATCAGGCGCAGCATTTTCAAGTCCCGTGTTTGTTGATTAATGCGCGGCTTTCGGAAAAATCGGCCAAAGGTTATGCCAAAGTTAAAGGATTAACTCGCGGCATGTTGCAAAATTTGCAGCAACTTTTGGCGCAAGACTCTGCCACACAGCAGCGTTTTATCGCATTGGGGATGCCTGCCGAGCGTACAAACGTGGTGGGTAATATTAAATTTGATATTACTGCGCCAGAAGATTTTGTAGAGCAAGCCGCGCAGTTGCAACAGACTTGGCAATTGGCACATCGCAAAATTATCACCCTTGCCAGTACCCATGCGCCTGAAGAACAGCAATTATTGACTGCTTTGAAACCTTATTTCGCACAGCATCCTGAACTGTTATGTATTGTTGTGCCGCGCCATCCAGAGCGTTTTGATGAAGTGGCTGTGCAGGTGAAAAAACTGCAACTCAATATGCAGCGCCGTAGTTTGGCTGAAGCGATTCAACCCGAAACACAAGTGTATTTAGCCGATAGCATGGGTGAAATGTGGTTGTGGTACGCCTTAAGTCAGGCCTGTTATGTTGGTGGTTCGCTGAATGAACCTGGCGGTGGGCATAATATTTTAGAGCCTTTGGCCTTAAATGTCGCCACGGTATTGGGCAAAAATTATTTTAACTTTCAAAGTATTGTGGATGAGTTTGTTGCAGCAGAAGCCGTGTATGTGGTCGAAGATGCTGAACAAGCTGTAAATACGTTAACGCAATTGTTGTTTGAACCTGCGTTGCGTGCTCAGCTGAATCAAAATGCTCAAGTGATTATGTATAAAAATCGTGGCTCTTTGACTGAGCATATTCACGTGATTAATCAGTATCTTTAAATATGAATATCGTTTTGCTTGACCCTCGGCAGACCACAAATGAAGTGTGGTCTATTAGCGCCCAGCGCCAAGTGCAGCATTTACACACGCATGTCGGTGTACAAGTCGGTGACACCTTGAAAGTCGGGATTCGCGGTGGCAAGCGTTATTTGACCGAAGTGGTGGACGTTAGTGAGCAGCGGATTCAAGTCAAAGCCCTGTATGAAGAAGCTGTACCGAAAAAACTGCCTGTGACCCTGATTGTGGCTTTACCACGCCCTAAAGTATTACGTCGTTTAATTATGGATAGCGTGACGCTAGGTGTGGAAAAAATTATTTTACTGCACAGCTATCGAGTCGATAAAAGCTATTGGCAAACGCCTTTTTTACAGCAGTTGGATCAATATGTGACGTTGGGTTTGGAGCAAGCAGGCGATACCATTGCACCTGAGATCCAACTTTATAAACGCTTTAAACCCTTTGTGGAAGATGTTTTGCCCGGTTTGATTTCTGCCGATTGTTCTGCTTATGTGGCGCATCCTTATACCGATCAAGCTATGCCACATGCCATCCAACATCCATGCAGTATTGTGATTGGCCCAGAAGGTGGATTTATTCCCTACGAAATTGATTTGCTCGAAAAAAACGGCTGCCAAGCGCGGCACTTGGGCAACCGTATTATTCGTACTGAAACTGTGATTGCTTATGTTTTAGGGCGTTTGTTTAGTGCGGGCTGAATCATCTTCATTGACTGCTGCATCACCACGATAAACTTTCACTTCCTGCACAGGATAAGGAATCGAAATGTGATGTTCGGCAAACGCGGCAATCACCCGTTCCTGCACTTCACTGATGGATGCTGAAGTGGTGGTTTCCGTCGTATTTACCCACCAACGCACATTTAAATTAATCGAAAAATCGGCCAAGGCAGTGACATTGACGCTAAATGCAGGTTGGCTCAAGATTTTTATGTCACGGTCTAAAATGGCCAAAATAATATCTTTGGCTTTTTGTACGTCATCTTCATAACCAATACCGACCACAAACTCGCAACGACGACGGGTATAAGCCGTATTGACCGTTACGGCACTGGTATACACCGTAGCATTTGGAATCACGATTCGACGCCCATCGGGAGAGCGCAGGAAGGTGGCACGAATCTGAATATCTTCTACCGTACCTTCCATATTATTCACGATGATGTCATCACCAATTTTAAATGGTTCTCCAATCAAAATGAGCACACCCGATAATAAATTCTGGAAAATATCTTTAAAAGCAAAACCAATTGCCACGGAGCCTAGACCTAAAGCACTCATCAGTTGGCTTGGGGTAAAACCTGGAATTGCAATCACCATCGCAATTAGAAAACCAAAGAAAATAATTGCAGAGCTACCGACCCGATTCAGCACCAAAACCAAATTTTGTCGGGTATAGGAACGATTGTTCAGGGTCTTGCGAATAAACCATTTAAACAGTCGGGCAAGCAGCCAAAACAGAATCAGCACCACGGCTGCAATCATCAAATACGGCACACGTTCCCAAAATCCTTCCATAATTTTGTCGATGGTGGAGTAGGCGTCATTGTACTTGGCCGTATGATTGATCACGGTTTGCGTGGTTTTTTCAGTGGCTTCCTGCAACAGCTGACTGGTGTTTTCAGAAACTTCACTGAGTGAGGGTTTGGATTCTGCCACGATAATTCCGAATTCAAAATGAAGCGACTATTTTGCCTGAAAAACTCAATTTGGTTAATGAGCAATGCTTACTTGCCAGTATTTTAGACAACTTGGATAGAAGTGATGAGCGTACTATTTTGTAGCATTTAAACTGCGAGTTGTATGTGGTTTTATCTGTAAGACAGGGTCGCAGGTATGAATGATTGGCTGCGTAAAAAAATGTTAATACTCACGGTTATTAGACGATATTTTCTTTAAAAATAATGCAATGCGCAGTACAGTGGAATGTAAACCTGAAAGTATGAATGCAAGAATATGGCATTCGATCAACGCTTTGGCATGCTATTGTTTGTATAAAATTTATGCGACTAAAGCCGAATGGTGAGCCATAAAAAAGAAAGTTCATACTGTGAATATGCAGAAATAATAATCAATAACGTGGCATACATCTCGTGATGAGATGCAAGAACATCAAGGAAGTAGCAGATGAAAGACGTATATCCTGTTCCAGATGAATTTAAAAAGACTGCCCGCACCACTGAGGCAGAATATTTTCAACGCTATCAACAATCTATAGATGACCCTGATACTTATTGGGCAGAGCAGGCCCAACGCTTAGATTGGATTAAACCTTTTACCCAAGTCAAAAATACCAACTTTGACCCCGAGCATTTTAAAATTGAATGGTTTGCCGATGGGCAACTGAATGTCAGTGCCAATTGCTTAGACCGTCATTTAAAAGAACATCCGCATAAACCTGCAATTATTTGGGAAGGAGATCATCCATCTCGGCATAAAGTGGTTTCTTTTGCTTCTTTGCATGATGAAACCTGTCGTTTTGCCAACGTGCTGAAAAAGAACGGGGTGCAAAAAGGTGATCGGGTGGTGCTGTACATGCCAATGGTTTCCGAAGCTGCGATTGCCATGCTAGCCTGCGCGCGGATTGGTGCAGTGCATTGTGTGGTTTTTGGTGGTTTTTCTCCCGATGCTTTGGCTAGCCGAATTGAAGACTGTCAGGCCAAGTTAATTGTCACTGCAGACTCGGCCATGCGTGGTGGCAAGCCAATTTATTTAAAAGCCAATGTTGATGCTGCTCTAAAAGTAGCAGGTACCGACTGTGTGCAAAATGTGATTGTGGTGCACCGTACAGGAAATCCTATTGAGATGTTACCTGAACGCGACGTGTGGTATCACATGGAAATTATGTCGGTCAATGACATCTGCCCACCCGAGCCGATGAATGCCGAAGACCCATTATTCATTTTATATACTTCGGGTTCGACTGGAAAACCCAAAGGTGTTTTGCATACCACAGGCGGTTATTTGACCTATGTGAATAGCACGTTCCGAGAAGTCTTTGACCTGAAACAGGATGATGTGTTTTGGTGTACCGCAGATGTAGGCTGGATTACAGGGCATTCTTATGTCTTATACGGGCCATTGTCGAATGGTACATCTACCGTGATGTTTGAAGGGGTGCCGAACTATCCAAGCTGGGCGCGCACAGGGCATATTGTTGATAAACACAACATCACCATTTTATATACCGCGCCGACTGCCATTCGCGCCATGATGCGAGAGGGAGATCGTTTTGTACGTGAAAGTGACCGCAGCAGCTTGCGTTTACTTGGTTCAGTCGGTGAGCCAATTAATCCTGAAGCATGGAACTGGTATTACAACGTAGTAGGTGAAGGACGTTGCCCAATTGTAGATACATGGTGGCAAACCGAAACTGGGGGCATATTAATTTCAGCATTGCCGGGTGCAACGCCACTGAAACCCGGTTCGGCAACCCGCCCATTATTTGGCGTGCAACCTGCTATTGTCGATGCCGAAGGTAATGAACTGGAAGGCGCGACCGAAGGCAATTTAATTATGAAAGATTCATGGCCAGGGCAAATGCGCGGTATTTGGGGCGACCCTGCACGTTTTATTGAAGCGTATTTTTCGACCTATCCGGGTGCGTATTTTACAGGAGATGGTGCACGCCGTGATGAAGATGGCTATTACTGGATTACAGGGCGTGTGGATGATGTCTTGAATATTTCGGGGCACCGTTTAGGTACTGCGGAAATTGAAAGTGCCCTAGTAGCGCATGAAGCTGTGGCTGAAGCGGCAGTGGTGGGTATGCCCCATGAGATTAAAGGACAGGGGATTTGCACCTTTGTAACTTTGCAAGTTGGTACACCCGAGTCAGAGGAATTGCGTGAAGAATTAGTCAATTGGGTTCGCAAAATTTTGGGGCCTGTGGCAACGCCTGATGCGCTGCATTGGGCACCTGCTTTACCTAAAACCCGCTCAGGTAAAATCATGCGCCGTATTTTGCGGAAAATTGCAGCGAATGAATTGGATAGTTTAGGAGATACTTCGACTTTGGCTGAGCCGCAAGTGGTGGAGCATTTGATTGCAACGGTGTATGGGGAGAGGTAGGTTAAGGTTACTGTCACTGTACACAAAGAAGTTAGATAAGGTTTGTTTTTTTATTTTTTTCGATGAAGTAAGGTGATTGTTTATATCATCTTACTTTATGCGACAACTCGTGTCGTCTTGCTTGGTAATTTGCTTGGGTGATTAAAAAATAACTGTAGAATAAATAACCATCATACAGATGATGTGGAATGGCATGAATATTCTAGGGTTACAGGCCAAGTATCGGCGTTTATATCATGAAAACTCAATTTGGAAATTATTAAGAGCAGATAACGCACCACATATTTTAGCGTTCATTGTTGACTTATTTGCAGAACAAAATGAAGTCCCTTATGGCCGTGCAAGAAATGTCTTGGATGAGTTGATTAAATCTAGTCGTGAGCAGGGTATTTGGCAGACAGAAAATAATGCAGCGCATTATTTAAATCATTGGATTCATTCAGGCTGGCTCAGAGAAATAGATGGCAAGCTGAGTAAAACGGATATTAGCGAAACCGTATTACGTTTTTGTCAGGGCTTGGATGAGCGAGCAACCCATACCACAGCATCACATTTAAGAATTGTGCAGGATGCGGTTCGTGATTTTGTGGTCGCATTGAGTGAAAATATTGAAGAACGAGTGGAGTTGCTCGAACAAAAAAAATTAGTGATTCAAAATGAAATAGATGCTTTGTTGGCGGGTGTTGTTACACAATTAGAAGAATCAGAACAAAAAGAAAGAATACGAGAAATTTATCAACTTGCTTCCATTCTTACAGGCGATTTTAGACGGGTCGAAGATGAGATTCGTCTAAGAGATAAAGAGTTGCGTCTAGATATGATTAGTGGTGCTTATTCACGTGGAGAAGTATTGCTGAGCTTAATGGAAAAAGAGCAGTTGCTTGCCCAAAGTGATGCAGGCAGTGCTTTTGATGGGTTTTGTCAATTACTTCAGGATCAAGATCGTTCTACTGAGTTTAGAGAGCAGTTACGCAGTATTTTGAATCATCCTATTGCACAACAATTAAGCGAATCTCAACGTAAATATTTAGGTCAGTTAATGCGTGAGTTAGGACGCGAAAGTAGCCGAGTTTTCCAAGTCCGACGTCGTACAGAAGAAGGTTTGAGAGCTTATATTGAAAGTGGTGCAGCATTGGAAAACCGTTTGATTGATCAGTTTCTGTCGGAATTAGAAAAAAATGCAGTGGCGTTGTTGCAATCAGAGTGTGATTTAAAAACAGAAGTACAAGTGGATTTAGCCGTGGGTTCCATCCAGCTGAATTCGCCTGAAAGTCTTGCTTTAAAAAGTCCCACAGAACATATGGATACACGTGAGGTCGAAGAGCAACAAAACAAGACTGAACCTAGTGATCAGATGCTGAAGTACTTAGACAATGTACGGGTTCGTGCTGTTGCTGAAAAAGTATATCAAACGCTCGCACAGAAAGGGGTGATGAGTATTGCCCACTTAACACATGAACATCCTTTACAAGCGGGGCTTGAAGAACTTGTTGCTTATTTGCGTATAGCAAAAGCCATTAAAGCACCACAAATGCAGCATACCGAGCAAGTTGAACTTAAGGATCGTTCAGGTGTGCATTTGCAGGCCAGTATTCCAGTGTATTACTTGAGTGCAGATTTATTTCCCAAAAATATAGATGAGCTGGCACTTTAAGGAGATCGAGATGCAATCAGAAAATAAGATACAACAGCATGACAACTTCTTTGAAATGGTACGCAGACCATCTTCAAATTCAGAGAAAAATATAGAAATCCAAGCTAATCAGCCTGTAGAAGATTCGTTTCCTACAACTGGGGCAGAGGAACAACATGCAGATAATCAAACAGAGATGGAGCATGCTCAGGATCGTGATACAGATGCGCTTATGCCACATGCAGCCCGACGCGTATTGGTCTATCTCATGCGTCAAGGGGTTATTCTTGCAGCAGAAAACTTAAAACTTTTTGATTTATTGTGCCGATATGAAGCGGAAATTCGTAGACATTTGGCAGAGGTTTATATCCAGTTGGTTTTGGATGCCAAGAAAGGTGTAGCTTATATCATCAATCTCGAAAGTATTGAGGATGAACAGGAAGATGAGAACCAGCCTTTAGATGATTTTCCTGTACTGATACGAAAACGAACTTTGACTGTATATGACACCTTAATTTTACTTATTTTGCGGAAGTATTATCAGGAGCGGGAAACTGCGGGTGAGCAAAAAATTATTATTGATGTTGAGCGAATCAAGAGCAGTTTAATTCCATTTATTCCTTTAACGAATCATGACAGCAAAGATCGTAAAAAGCTAAATGCAGCATTAGAAAAATTTATTGAGAAAAAAGTATTAACGGGACTGCGTGGTGAAGAAGGGCGTTATGAAATTACGCCAATTATCCGCTATGTCGTGAATGCCGAGTTTTTACAAAGTTTATTATCTGAATATCAACAATTAGCAGCAAAGGCCAAGTTGCAGCAATCCGAACAAGAATATGGAGAATCATCATGCAAGAAATGACCCTCTCAACTTTATTTGCACAAGGCCAAATTCGCTTGTCAGAAATTTCAGTATTTAACTGGGGCTCCTTCCATAACTTGCATACAGCACGTATTGATCCTGAAGGGACACTTATTACGGGAGATAATGGTGCAGGTAAATCTACCTTTATTGATGGTTTAATGGCATTGTTACAACCTGCAAGTAAAGCTAGTTTTAACGTAGCAGCTGCGCAGGGCGATCGCTCAGACCGTACATTACTCTCTTATATGCGTGGTAGTTTTGGTTCAGAACATGATGGGGCTGGAACGCGAGTAAAAAATAAGCGTGAAAAAGCAGTGACAACAGCATTAAGAGCGCTATATACCGCTGATGACGGTTCGATGATTACTTTAATTGGATTGTTTTGGGTTGGACAAGGTCAACATTCGCTGAGTGAAGTGAATCGTTTATATATGATTGCAAGTCGTAATGTGCAACTGACTGAAGTGTTAGAAAAATTTGCAGACGGTAATACTCGCCAGCTAAAACAACATTTTAATCCTAAAACAGATGCACGCGTGCATTATTTTGATAGCAAATTTGAAGACTATCAGGAGATGTATCGTAAATATTTATTTATGGATAATAAAAATGCACCTGCGTTGTTATCACGTGCTTTAGGCTTAAAGAAAATTGATGATTTGACTAAATTAATTCGCGAGTTGGTTTTAGAACCAAGCCAGGTTCGTGCTTTGGCACAGACTGCAGTAAATGAGTTTGCTGACTTAGAGGCAAACTATAAGCATTTGGTAGATGCGCGTGAACAAGTCCTACATTTACAGAAATTACCTGAGTTAGCTGTTCAAATAACAGCGTTAACTCTGCAACTGAATAATCTACAGCTCGAAAAACAAGCTTTTCCTGCATATTTAGGTGAATTGTATGTTCAGTTTTGGACTGAAAAAATACATCAGCTGGAGCAAGAGATACAGCGATTACATACGCAGTTTAAGCAATTAGAACAACAAGAACATGATGCGGAAAAACGACAAGAGCGCTGCCATGAAGACTATTTACAAGTAGGCGGTAATCGGATTGAAAACTTACAAAAAGAGCTAGAACTGATACAGCGTCAGTTAAAGCAATTAACCATAGAGGCATCGCGCTATCAGGAAGATGCTCAGCAATTACAATTGCAAGATGATTTAACCGAGCAAAATTTAATTGATAACCAAAAAATAGCCCATGAGCAGCTTCTAAATATTGGGCAAGAGAAAACCCAACGACAAGATGAGTTTGCTCAAGTCAGTAGCAAATACGCACAAACGCAACAGCAACTGAAAGAAACTCAAAGCGATATTCAGGAAATAGAAACCAGACCTAATAGTAATATTCATGATGTACATTTATTGCGTTTAAGAGATGAGCTTAGACAGCACTTAGATTTTGATGAACATGAATTAATGTTTATTGGTGAGCTCATTGATGTAAAAGAGGCTGAAAAAATCTGGCAAGGCGCAATTGAACGAGCATTAGGTGGTTTAAAAACAACGTTATTGGTGCCGAAAGATCGTTATTCGATGGTCACTCAATGGGTGAATGCGCGTCATAATAAAACCCATGTGCGTTTACAGGTGATCCATCTTGATGCTACAGAAAGTGTGTATTTTAAAGAAAATGGTTTTCTGCGGAAATTGGTTTGGCGAGAGCATCCATATCGTGATTGGTTAAAACAACATCTGCTTCGCTTTGATCTGCAATGTGTGGCAGATACAACAATCATGAATACAACGCCTTTTTCTATGACACAACAGGGCTTAATTCATCGTGAGCAAGGTCGTTTTGAGAAAAAAGATCAACAGCGGATTGATGATCGAAAAATTTGGTGTTTGGGATTTTCCAATACTTCACGTTTAAATTTATTAAAGCATGAAGCGAAACAACTTGAGGTACAGTTGGAACAGTATGCCTTGAGTGTTGCACAATCGCGTAAGGTGTTAGATCAGGTAACACAGCATAAGAGTTTGTGGGAGCGAATGTTACGTTACCAATGGGATATGATAAATATTCCTTATTGGACAGAGCGCCAGCAACAGACCAGCAATGACTTGCAGCATTTACAACAGGCAGATACCAATATTGAACAAGCTCGACAACGTTGGGAGCTTGCAAAAGAGGAATTAAAACAACTACAGGAACAGAAAGGGCAGTTACAACACACTTGGGGGCAACTCAAACAGAAACTCAGTGATGCAGAAAAACAACAACAACAAGCGCAAAAGGCAGCAAACCAAGGTGTCCCAGAACAAGCCAGAGAACTGTTGCTACAGCGTATAGGAGAAACACCTCGGTTGGAGGATGCTTATCTTACTGCTGTGGAAAAAGAGCTAGAGCGTTTAATTGAACATACCAGCAACCAAAATACCTCAGCAAAAAATAGCGCAACGTACATTATTGGTCAGTTTCGTGGCAAGGATAAATGGTCACATATTGCATTACAACGTGAATGGGCAGTTGGTTTGGCCGCATTGGATGATTGCGTTGCCTATTTTCATGAACTAGAAAAGGAAGGTTTGCCTGCCTTAGTTGAACAGTTTGAACAGCGTCTGCAAAAACATACCATGCAGTCTTTAAGTGTGATTCAGAATCGCCTTGAGGCAGATAGAGAAGAAATTACTGACCGTATTGCCATAATTAATCAGGTTTTACGGCGTACAGAATTTAAGTCTGGCAGCTATCTAAGACTAGGATACAAAAAGGAAAAGTATCCACACGTCATAGATTTTGAGCAAAAACTAAAATGGGTCGTATCTAGTATTAATAGTATTGAATATGAACAACGTTTTAAAAAGTTAGCTGAATTAATTTCTATTTTAGAAAAAGCGAGTAACTCGGTTACAGCGCATACTTTTGAAAGCCAGCGTTTACTTGATCCTCGTCATCAAATGTCTTTCTATGCAGAAGAAGTCGATTTGGCTACAGAAGAAATACGAGATGTTTTGGAGTCATCGAGTGGTAAATCTGGCGGAGAAAAAGAATCATTTGCTGGAACCATTGTGGCAGCGAGTTTGGCTTATGTATTAACACCAGACGGCTATGATTATCCAATCTACAGTACAGTGTTTTTAGATGAAGCTTTTTCAAACACAGCTGAAGCGGTTAGTCGTCGAGTACTCAAAGTATTTAAGGCGTTGAAAATTCATGTCAATTTAATCACACCTTATAAAAACTTGAATTTAGCGCGTGAGTCAGCACGTTCTTTATTAATTGCCGAGCGTGATATTGAGAAACATGAAAGTCATTTATGTGAAATTACTTGGCAGGAAATTGATGAAAAAATGGCGCAAAAACAACAGCAACTGCATAGAGAGGCACAACAGTTTGGGGTGCAGTTAGATGCCTAAAATTGAGAAGTGGGGATTACTTCCAAATACCGTTTTGGGTATTTTGCATAAAAAAGAATGGGAAAATCGTCGAAATTTAAAGCAGCGGTTGTTAAATCAACGTCCTTTTCCAATCGAAATTTCACTGAAAGTGCCCACAGACCAACAAGCTAGAGATAATTTGGGTCATTTTCATGCTTTTTTTAAAGCGTGGACAGATTTTGCTTATCCTGAACTGGTTGAATGGCAAGAACGGCAGTATCGACAACTTTCAGAACAACGTGTTCCAGTAAAGTTACGAATTTTTTCTTTACAGCAGCTTACTGAGCTTTTAGGAACAGAGCAACAACTTGAAAACTGGTTGGATAAAATATCCAGCTTTTTGAAGCAGTCTTTTGTGCATGATCGTCATCAGCACCGTTTATTTCAAACTTTAATTCATCATTTAGAGCAGATAGAACGCTATAGCCAACAAGAATGGCAATGGTTGATTCAGCTGATTGAACAGCTGAAACCGAATATGGGGGCAGGGCTTTATTTAAGGGCCTTGCCATTAAGCGCTGTAAACACGAAGTTTCTTGAGCAGAACTTATTGCTGACGGAGGCAATTTGCAATGTACTTTATGATGATGAGATCGTACTGGCTGGAGGGTTGTTGGCATGGCTAGATTGCTTAGATAGCCCCAAAGGTTGGTTGACGATCAAACCCGTCTGCCCAAATGTGCAGGAAAAATTGGGAGGACTCCCCGTTTTTCAATTGTCCACAGAGGTGCTAGATCAATTTGAGTTACCTGCGGAACGAATAATTGTAGTTGAAAATATTCAGTCAGGTTTAGCGTGCCCTTACTTGGAAAATAGTATTGTGGTTTGTGGTGGGGGTAAAAATATTACATGGATGAAGGCCAAGTGGTTACAGTATAAACAGGTTTTTTATTGGGGAGATATCGACTCTGAAGGTTTAAATATTTTAAGTATGGTTCGGCAAAAAATTCCACACGTGATTGCTTTAATGATGGATGAAGCCACAGTGTTACAGTTCCAAAATCATATGGTGGATGAACCAGACTCTATTTTTAGTGAGCCACAATATCTCACTGCTGACGAGTTAAAATTATTTCATGATTTGCGTGCACAGACATTTAAAAATAGGCGTTTAGAGCAAGAGCGCATTTCGGTTGATTGGGTGCATCGTTATTTAGAGTTACTTTGAAAATTAATTTGATTGATAATAAGGGGTGTAATGTTTAAACCATCTAGGCGATGGCAAACAATTGAAAATTCGATGCCGCTTTAGTCGTTTTCTTCTAAACCATCTAGGCGATGGCAAACCATGGTGCGAGCCAAAGACTGATGACTGGCGACTTCTAAACCATCTAGGCGATGGCAAACTTGCAACTTTGGTACAGGATGCTATCAGCAAACTTCTAAACCATCTAGGCGATGGCAAACGAACAGCGCATGGAGAAAGAGAAATCGGAAAACTTCTAAACCATCTAGGCGATGGCAAACGTTTAGCCACCTTGGCACAAAGGTTGCAGCAGCTTCTAAACCATCTAGGCGATGGCAAACGAATCTGTTCAACTGGCATGACTCCAGGAGCTCTTCTAAACCATCTGGGCGATGGCAAACTAGTTGTTGCAGATCTGCGCACGGCTCAAGGACTTCTAAACCATCTGGGCGATGGCAAACTTGATGCTTTGGCTTTAAAAGTGGCTGAGCTTCTTCTAAACCATCTGGGCGATGGCAAACATTTGACACAAAGGCGCATAACTAAGCGTTAACTTCTAAACCATCTGGGCGATGGCAAACGTTTAGACCCTCAATGTCTGAGTAAACTTGTCCTTCTAAACCATCTGGGCGATGGCAAACGTTTTCAATGTGCTGCTCAACGTGCAGACTTACTTCTAAACCATCTGGGCGATGGCAAACTACATGATTTTATCTTGCTTGCGCTCAATACTCTTCTAAACCATCTGGGCGATGGCAAACGTTTTGGACTTGGCTAGAATGATTGGTCACAACTTCTAAACCATCTGGGCGATGGCAAACGTATGATGAATCGTGATTATATGATCTCGGCTCTTCTAAACCATCTGGGCGATGGCAAACTCACCGTACCAGTCGTTGTACCGTTGCCATCTCTTCTAAACCATCTGGGCGATGGCAAACATCAAACAAGAAAACGACCATTTGCGTTCGATCTTCTAAACCATCTGGGCGATGGCAAACTACTGCAAACCCTAATGTTGATATTACAGGTTCTTCTAAACCATCTGGGCGATGGCAAACTTTTTGACTCTCTAATTCATGAATATCATATACTTCTAAACCATCTGGGCGATGGCAAACTTGGAGTGGTTTTAAAGGTTTCGAATTCGATACTTCTAAACCATCTGGGCGATGGCAAACTTTTTGACTCTCTAATTCATGAATATCATATACTTCTAAACCATCTGGGCGATGGCAAACTCACAATAATTGAGGTCCAAGCAGAACTATGACTTCTAAACCATCTGGGCGATGGCAAACTCTCATCGAGAATGCGAGCGTAATGCGA
Organism: Acinetobacter sp. YH01004; assembly: GCF_013420455.1. Lineage (NCBI taxonomy): Bacteria > Pseudomonadati > Pseudomonadota > Gammaproteobacteria > Moraxellales > Moraxellaceae > Acinetobacter > Acinetobacter sp. YH01004. Next base: position 23,768 of record NZ_VOXZ01000007.1, on the reverse strand, counting down.
GAGCCTTCTAAACCATCTGGGCGATGGCAAACGGTACTGACTTAAATGCTCCAACAGGGAATCCCTTCTAAACCATCTGGGCGATGGCAAACGTAAGATAGACAAAATAAGCATATACAGCTTTCTTCTAAACCATCTGGGCGATGGCAAACAAGTTGTCATATACACTTAATATTTGCTCTTTCTTCTAAACCATCTGGGCGATGGCAAACATTTTGGTGGCGTTAGAGAGCGTTTCCAAAAACTTCTAAACCATCTGGGCGATGGCAAACTACACCTAAAGATTTAGAGAGACACCCAAAATCTTCTAAACCATCTGGGCGATGGCAAACTAGACCAATCACAAAATTCAGGAAATTGGACACTTCTAAACCATCTGGGCGATGGCAAACGTTCTGTTTTTGCTGCTGGCGGTTCTTTTGGTCTTCTAAACCATCTGGGCGATGGCAAACGGGAAAACCGTACCTGTAATTGGGTCGGTGTACTTCTAAACCATCTGGGCGATGGCAAACATTGTTCATGCCCGTGTAAAGGCAATCCGTGACTTCTAAACCATCTGGGCGATGGCAAACTTTCAAAATAAAGAATTATCCAAACTCACTCACTTCTAAACCATCTGGGCGATGGCAAACTCCGTACCATCATTCGCCAAGAACAACGCCAACTTCTAAACCATCTGGGCGATGGCAAACTGAATCCCATAAAAATGAGTCGGCGCCTTTATCTTCTAAACCATCTGGGCGATGGCAAACGTTTATCTTGTTATGGAAAGCGATCAACCTGTCTTCTAAACCATCTGGGCGATGGCAAACACAATATTATTGCCGATATGGCGAAGGTGACACTTCTAAACCATCTGGGCGATGGCAAACTTGGCAGCATTGTTCCAATTGCCACCGCGGATCTTCTAAACCATCTGGGCGATGGCAAACATACTTAGACTCAAAAATCATTACTCATGCTTCTTCTAAACCATCTGGGCGATGGCAAACTAGAACTGTTCTTTTAGCGCGACTGTCACAATCTTCTAAACCATCTGGGCGATGGCAAACACAATCCTGAGTGTGAAGAATGGCGTTTTGATCTTCTAAACCATCTGGGCGATGGCAAACTTTTGGATCCAATCATCACGCCACCTCAGAACCTTCTAAACCATCTGGGCGATGGCAAACTCATATTTTTGAAAACAAGAACATGGCTATCTCTTCTAAACCATCTGGGCGATGGCAAACGTTTGGCTGTCATTCCTGTGGCAATTGATGATCTTCTAAACCATCTGGGCGATGGCAAACTTACTGCTGCAAAACGTACAGCTGTGTCGCTTCTTCTAAACCATCTGGGCGATGGCAAACTTTTAGAGAAAATGGCTGACCATTCTGACTGTCTTCTAAACCATCTGGGCGATGGCAAACGCATGACTGCGCTGGGTCAGAACGCAGCAGCACTTCTAAACCATCTGGGCGATGGCAAACATTCATGAATATCATATAGGGTGGTATATGTACTTCTAAACCATCTGGGCGATGGCAAACGATATAGACTTGGACTAATCTTGCAAAAGAAACTTCTAAACCATCTGGGCGATGGCAAACATATAGAGCTACAAGCGCGATACCTACTGAAACTTCTAAACCATCTGGGCGATGGCAAACGGGAACGGTACGATGAAGAAATGGCTTCTTGGCTTCTAAACCATCTGGGCGATGGCAAACGTTATGCAGTCTACTTTAGCTCGTTTGGCTAACTTCTAAACCATCTGGGCGATGGCAAACCAGACCAATCACAGAAAGCAGGAAATTCAACACTTCTAAACCATCTGGGCGATGGCAAACACTTTAAAATCAGAATTAGATAAAAAGTTTAACTTCTAAACCATCTGGGCGATGGCAAACTTAAAGATCTTACTTGCTTTTACTTGGTTAATCTTCTAAACCATCTGGGCGATGGCAAACTAGAACTTTTATCATAAAAAGCTCTAGATAATAATGATATAGGTTTTTAAAGAGTGAAAATAGATCAAAAAAACAAAAATCAATAAACTTTTGAAATCATTTGATTTTATTGCATAGCTCAGAAATGAAGTTAAACATATAGTCTAAGACATCCTGATCTTGGCAGGATTCAATCAGTTGCATTCTAAACTCTTTTTGATTATGTCCATTTTTGGCAGAAATAAACGCTTGTGGCATAACAAAAGCATCTTTTACTAAATCTGCAATATCGAAAACTAAACCACCACGACGTGTCTTACCGTGCAAAATAGGTAAGGCAAAACTTATTCCCATACCATTTAGTGTGACAGAAGCATAACCATAAGCAATGTAATTACCATGATCTAGATAACTATTGGCAATATCACGTAAGGACTCATGCGACCCTTTTCCTTCCTCACGGCTAAATTCAAAATTTAAACCCGATGCAAGTTGTTTATAGAGACTTTTTGCCCAACGGCCTTCGGCTGCTAATAATTCTGTTTGATTGTTTGCCAAATCAATATCTTGTAGAAAACGTGTCATAGCAATGGGGTCAAGCGATATACCGTGTTGTATTAAGTTGATATTCTTTTTCCATGCTTTTTCAGTAATAGACACACGTTCGCTTAGTAAAACTTTAGCCATCAGTAAGCGAGCATCATCTTCAAGCCAAGCTCTCATCCACGTTTGCATATATTCGGTTGGGCGATATTCACTTTGTGGTGCGAGGAAAGTGAGATCAAGTGATGAAAAGAGAGGAGAACCGCCTGAACCACAAAATCCAACCATAACATTAGATTCTGCCAAACGACGGGCGGCAGCATCGGTTAAGGAGCTGCCTTTACCGAGCAATAAGAACGCCGTATTTTTTTCAGGAATATTATAAAAATGTTCCATCGGTTGAAGGTTATCCGTCAGATACACAATCCGATCATCTTTGAGCATGACACGTACCCGCTCAAGGTAAAATACACAGGCTCGTTTAGATAACATCAGAGCACGACTGCGTTGCTGACGGAAATCACTCATTTTATACCTCAAACACAGGTAATGCGAAAGCGTGTTGTTTTCGTGCTAGGCCATACCCATCAGGTAAACCACTTTTTAACACGTTAACATCCTTGTAATTTTCAGGAAGTCCAAAATTTTCTTCCTCAAAATTAATATCAAAAATCTCAATAGGAACCGTAAAACTTTGCCCAGTACTTTGACTAATGACCTTAAAGTAAGGAAGTTTCTTGGCTTTATTAAGGCGTTTGGTGTGTAAACTTTCTCGTTCAGGATAATCTTTTAAAAAATTGGGTTCAGCTTTTAAGGTTGGTAATCGAAAACGAAAATAACAGCGCCAACCCGTCACCTTTGCTATAGGTACAGCAACAGGATGATTGAGTAAAGCATAGTCCCTGATTTTCCAATGACCTTTAATGCGCTCAACCAATTGATCTAAATCATCTTGTTCCGATGCAAAAATACGTAAAACATCATAATTTGGTGTTATGGGATAATTATATTTTGCTTCTTTGGTCAGCATTTTTCGTTGCTGGCGTGGTGAAATTTCTAAAGCTAAGGCAAATTTTTCTGGCATTTTTCGAAAAGCACCATGCACAATACTGTAAATTTGATTGCGCAGATGGGTGAGGGTAAGCTCACCATCATCCGCACTGTCTAAAATACGAATATCAAGATAATAGTTGGGTTGCATATTACTCTCCCTCAGAGTAAACGCCGCCACGAACTAAGCAGGCTATTAAGAACATACCTTTATCGCTATTTGGGTCTAAACTGCGAATTTCTTTTAAAATATCAAAAGCAGAATCTTTTTTCTTTTTGTCTACACGGAAAAAGTCCTGTGCGTCTAGGCTTGCGCCATTTGGCTCTACAGGAATTGGTTTACTATCATTTTCTAAAAATTTGTCATACCAAGTATCAATGGTGCGTAAGGCATTACCAATTTTTTGGTCACGAATCGCTGCTTGTCCTAAAAACTGATTGTCTTTGGCTTGACGTTCAGGGCGGATAGGATTGAGTTGATACAGTGAGCGCGAAAAACCTTTTGGTTTTTCTTCAAGATAGTTTTGTGATGGAAAGACTTCAACACCGCCCATGCCAAAATCTACAATCGCTTCAATATGTAATCCTGAATTGACATCACCTTGCATGCCTCTGACTAAGATATTGGCAATTTTATTTTCACTTTCAGAAACATCATCAAATGATTTTAGGCTGTAATCCAAAGCATTAAATTCAGCAATTAATTTATAGCTTTTAGTCGTCTGACTTTGATCATGTTCAATAATTTCGCTGACTTTAATCGAAATATGTTCTGCAACGCTGCGATTACGCCATAACCAACGCCCATTCACAATATTGCGAACATAGCGACGAGCAACTTCTTCAATCCCTTCGCTATTTTTAGCCTTTTCAATAAAATCCTTGAAACTTGCGCGAAAGTCTTTTTCCTCTTGTTTATCTGCACCTGCTTTGGATGCTGAAGCAAATAAAATATGATCTAAGTCGATGAAACGTAAACTCCATTTGACTAGAAGCTTAGCATCAGGCAAAAGTTTCGCCGATTCTGTCATTTGAATATTAGAAACTTCACGAGCGACAGTGTTACCTGAAGCAGCACCTTTGTCTTTATTGCCTGCCACGTTTTGAGTACCACGAATACCATGATACATCACATGTAGCGCCTCTTCTTTGCCATCAGCATGCAAATGGTAGAAAGCAGCATCACTGATTAATGTTCCGCGTTGTAAAGAAAGGCTGCCTGGTAATTTTTTGAAATTTTCAGATGTAGACATGATGTTTATTCCTTATAAATGTCAATTAGTTGTCGATCTGTTGATTTTGTTGCAATAAAAAAACGTCGTCTTGAATCCAGTGATACGACCATTGGATTTGTTCTAAATAGCCATCGGGATAAATTGATGTTTCAAGGCGGATTTCATTCAAGATTGAATTAAGTGAGTGATACTGAATCAAGCCTGTTAAAGGTTCTGCATAGGCATGTTGTGTTTCATCCTGATCATCGGCATGGCGAATCCCAGCACGATCAGCAGTTGGTTGTTCGAGTAAGGCATAACCTAAAGTTGTTGCAGAAAGCCATGCTAAGTTTTCATTCGGTAAATGTTCTAAAATAGGTATATCACTATTTTTAGCTTGCGGACGATGTGCTAAAAGTTGGCTAAAGGCTTGTAAACGATTTACTTGATATGCTTTTTGATAGGCGGTTAATAAATCATTCCTATCATGAATTAAAAAGCCAGAGCTAATCTGAGCCAAGGCATCTTCAGCATCATTAAAATCTTGAATTTTCCCAAACTCGAGAATATGACCGCCTGCAAATTTACTTCTTTTGATAGTTTGAACTAATGTGTTTAGATCTGGACGTCTAGCGTCAAATTCAATTACTAAACTGAACAGCAAATGACAGCTTGCAGTGGGTTGAAGTGATAAATTTTTAGTTCCTCTAGCATAATCTGTCTTACCAATAAAAGTAGCACCGCGTCGTTGTGCTGGAGTGAAGCGACCATAAGCTTCTCCACCAAGTGGTTGTATATCATGGTGCACATAATAAAAGCCGAGATCTTTTTCATCAATTTGACGCGCAAGGTGATGGCTAAACATGGCAGCAGCCATCAGTGGAGCGCCACCCATGATTAAGCCATTGCTCTGAAAATTTGCTGCTTGCACTTTAATGTATGGAATAACGACGAAGCAACTCATTTTAAAAGCTCCTGAATACGACGTGAGAGGAAGCTTTTGGCATCAGCTTCCGATAGGCTAATATCAACCGTATTTTTAATCTCTTTTTTCCAGTAACTGTGTTTCGTGATTCGTCTTGCTAAATCATCTGCAAAAAACTGTTGCCAATCTTCAAATTGTTGCAGTTCAGGATTAATTAAGCCTTGAGCGATCAGAGATACACGCGGATGGCTCCACCTCGATTTTCTCTCCAACACTTTTAAACTAGGCAAATCATTTGCAACAGACTTTAAAATTTGGAGGATGTCTTGCCCTTGTTGCAGAACATCATCGACAACTTTCTGAATAGTGGTTAATTCTGCTGCACGTGTTTGCATATTTGAAAAAGGGGCGTGTATGCCATGTTCATGGAAGCCCACCTTTAAACTTAGTTTTTGTTGTTCAATCAAGGATTTTGCATATTCAGTCAATTCCTGATACATCGCTCGATTGATATAGGCATTTGAAATTTGGTAATCAAAGCCTTTATAAAAATACTGAAAAGCAAGGCGTGTTTCAGGATCTTGAGTAGGTGAGTCAAGAACAAGAGGACGTTGCATGGATCGGACTAGACTTCCGACGTTTTGCGGATTTGATCCGCCAATACCAAATACAACTGTCTTAATATTCTTCAGTTTTGTATTTTTACCTTCTGCTTTACGTTGTTCTTTAAGTGCATCAACTTCAGTATTAATCAGTAAATTCAGACCTGCTGCTGAAAGTGGGCTGATGGATAGATACTCATTATTTTTAGGAATGAGTAATTGACGCATGCGAATATCAATAATATCCAACCCTGCAGTAAATGGTTGTTCAAATATCTTGTTTAAATGTGGTTTAAGCAAGGCCACGTTTTGCTTAAATTCTTCATCTGCTTCGGACAGCTCTTCATCTAATTGAGCTGCTTTGACGACTTTAAATAAAGTTGCAGTTTTACCTGCATTTGCTTGGTAGTCGGTTGGAACAAGAAAATCATCAGCAAGTAATGTTCGTGCTGAAATATAAGGTAAGTTTAATGCATGGCTTTGCGCAAGGCGGATACCGCCTTTTTCAATATTTGAGTTAACGGTTTTTAGGCTGTAATGAACAGATTCAGCCAAGGCTTGCTGATAAGGATTTTCCTCTGTATCTTTTGTCATAATGCATCCTAAGTTATTAAAATATATTTGTTTAGAGTATTAATAGCGGATGAAATATTTATTATCAAATGCTATTTTTAGTTAAACGACATGATGTGTCGCAGAGATGCGATTAAATCCAATGAATAATTATATCCATCCAATATGCATACAATTTTTATATCCGCTTGTGAAAAACGCGCTTTAAAAAAGACCAGAGCTGTTTTAGATAGCTATGCAATTCGCACTGGGCAAAGTTCATGGCAGGCACCTATGACCATGGAAGGACTTAAAGAAATTCGCAGTGCACTGAAAAAAACAGCAACACGTCAAACTGCTGTAGCAGCTTATGTGAATTATGGTATGCGCAGAATGAAATTGGTTTGGGTCGTAGGTTCTAAGCATCGTTTTAATTTAGAGGGTGCTTATCCAGTTGCTTCGACATGTAAACAACAAAAGCAGCTGCAAGTGCCTGAATGGGTTCGAGCAGCAAGTTTACTTGCAGGTGCTGCAGGTGATGTACATGACATTGGTAAGGCTTCTCAGCACTTTCAAAGCAAATTAAGTCCTGCGATGGCAGGGCAGATGCTCAAAGATGATGTACGACATGAATGGTTGTCGATGAAACTATTGCAGCAAATGCGTAAAAATAACTGGAATTGGCCAGAAGCATGGAAAAATATTGATCGTAACTTAACAGATTTAACCCTGGGCGAACGTACTAAGATAAGAAAACAATTTTTGCTGAATGAATTAGAAGCCGTGGATTATTTGGTGGTGACGCATCATGGCTTATTGGGAGATAACAACTGGTATCCAAATGCGGATTTGCATGTCAGGGAAAAACATCCTCGTGTAGAACAATTCACCTGTGCGGGTGATTTAAATGACAGCATATTTAAAAGTCACCAAAACCGTATGGCCCGCTTAGCGAAAATGACCCAAGCAACGGAAGATCAACAGTTATATTGGAAAGCTTTAGCACTACATAGCCGCGCAGCACTCATTCATGCAGACCATACCGTTTCTGCGGAACAGTTTTCTGAAACAAAACCTGAAAATGTCAGCCTATTTGCCAATACAAAGATAAAAAATAGTCCACAAGGCAAAAAGGAGCGAATGCAAGATCAACCTCTGGATTGGCATTTGCAGCAGGTTGGAGATCGTGCTGCGTATATCGCCACAAAAATGATGACAGATTTGAATCTTGCTGGTTTAAGTGAACAAACGGTTGAGTTTATCTGTCAGCCTTCTACTTTACCCAGATTTCAGTGGCAAAATTTGGTTGCTCATGCCTTACAAAAGCAAATCAATAAAATGCCAGATACCCCTTGCTTATTGCTGAATATTGCAGGAACGGGGAGTGGTAAAACCAGAATGAACCTGCGTGCAGCATGTATATTAAGACCGAATGATCCACGCCTTGCCATTGCACTGAATCTTCGCTCATTAACGTTACAGACTGGTGATGCACTTAAAAGCTCCATGAATCTGTCGGATGATGAAATTGCCGTGATTATTGGTGATCATGTCAGCCAAAAGTTATTTAATGAAAGTCGTGCAAATGCGTCTGTGGCTGATGAAGATGAAAATTTACCAGAACCTGTATTTGATGCTTATGCACAGGATCAAGACTTACCACAGTGGTTGCATCCTCTATTTACTAAAATAGTCAAAGGAAAAAGGGGAGTAGATAAAGTTGCTCAAAATGTTTTAGCCTCGCCTTTATTGGTATCCACGATTGATTATTTAATCGCGGCAGGCGAGCCACATCGACAAGGGCATCATGTTAAAGCATTGCTCAGAATAATGAGCAGTGATCTGATTTTAGATGAAATTGATGGTTATGAACCTAAATCATTAATCGCTGTATTGCGTTTAGTCCAATTGGCTGCAATGTATGGTCGTCATGTCATTTGTTCATCTGCAACGCTTTCAGCAACAGTCGCAGATAGCATTTACCGCGCTTTTGAATCAGGAGTCGAGCTTCGCGCAGCCTTATATAAGGAACCACAAAAATTTATTGCAGCGATTGCAGACAATGAATTGAAGCCTAAAATACTGGTACAAAAAAGCCATGAACCATCAGTATTTAATCAGGTTTATCAACAGCATTTAGATGAGTTGCAGCACGTTCTTACGGTTAAAGCAGAACAGCCATATCGTTTGGCACGTTTAGCCAGTATTGAAAATCCTTCTGTTGATCAATGGAAAAGGACGATTTTGGAGCAGACAGAAGCTCTACATCAACAACATCGATGGTCACTTAAAAAACAGGACAAAAAACTTTCATTTGGTTTAATCCGTGTGGCAAATATCAAACATGCTATTGATTTAGCAAAGCATTTATCAGGCCGACTACCACATGCACAGATTGCTTGTTACCATGCTCATGATTGGCTAATTTCACGATTCCACAAAGAAAAACGACTCGACTTTTTGCTCACGCGGCATAAAAATGGCACAAAACGCCCAACGGGAAATGAACATATTTATACGGATGAAGAGATATTAAATATCGTTCAGACCTCTAACGCTATAGATATTCCATTGATTGTGATTGCGACGCCTGTAGAAGAAGTTGGGCGCGATCATGATTTTGACTGGGCGATTATTGATGCTTCAAGTGTGCAGTCGATAGTTCAGACAGCAGGGCGTGTTAATCGACATCGCTTAAATATTGTGCAACATCCCAACATTGTAATTCCACAATTTAACTATAAATACTGTGCAAATAAAGATAGAACTCAGCCAAAAAAGCAGGCGGTATTTAATCGGCCTGGTTATGAAGGTTATGTGGACACCAAAAAACAATATAAATCGCAAGATTTATCGCAACTTTTGCCTTGGTCTAATAATGAACTGGTGGTTGATGCCAGACTTAGATTCAATGCCAATACCTGCGACTTTACAAAATATGATGATGAACAAATTCAAAAGTTTAATCAGGACTTTTTTGCTTCAGAAGGTGAACAACTCTTTTCTAATATTCAGGTGAATGCAGCTTTGCTAACGGAACAGTTATATAAAGATACATGTCTAAGAGATATGCAAAATCAGGAAGTATATAGCTTTGATGTTGAGGATGATGAATTATCTATTTATCAGCATTTTCCAGATTCCGTAGAACTGAATATTCAGACTGGAAAATATGAGCAAGCTGTTAAAAGTGTCACTTTTAATATTGAACCAGCTCCTGATAATGCTTGGTTGAGTTTATCACCTGCGCAACTCAAGGAGCTAACATTAGAGTATGGGCTTGCAGTGCAAGAGGGATGTAAGTTGTCTTTGTCTGTTTATAATGACCAAAGCCCGCAGTGGATATACCATCTTGGGTTCGGGGTTTATCACTGATCTGTTATTGATTAAATTTTATATGTATTTCCAGATTGCTTTTGATTAAATCGGATGGTTTATATTCAATTCAATAAATGAATATTATGCTCAATCCTATTTTGGATCATTTGGAGAGTTTCAGATCTAATTTGTTCAGGTAATAGATCATGAGCAATCTTCGTAAATCGGCTGGCAACTTCGCAAATTGAGTTAATCATTTCATCAACCTCTTGAATAGAAAGCTCTGCTTCCTGAATGCCCAGTTTGACAATGGCAGACCGAGTAATATCCAGTGCTTCACCCATAATATCCATTTGATGATATCCACCTGGGCCTTCACAGAAAGTAACGTCGTAGGCTGGGGCGAGTTTCCATTGTCCATTTTGAGACATTAAAAACGAAAAGTTTTTGCAATGATCATCTCGATTATTGAACACCACATTGAAAACAGCGCGCTTGAATGCAATCGCTTTTTCGCGAATATCATTGGTACAAAAGTGTGTAGCACGAAGAAAGTTGCTGTAGTCTAAACTCCCAGGTGATTTAAAATCAGCCCCTGTAAAGGCAGCTAAACTTTGCATAGGGATGCGCATGCCATCGCAGCGGTCAAATCTTTTTGAGGCAAATGCAGTTAGGCCATTCGGAAGAGTGAAGTATTGGGTGTCTGGGGTGTCAATATGACAATGACGCAAACATTCTGCATAAACAGTTTCAATTGCACAAACTTCAGGATGCTCTTGCTGAGCGGGAAATTTGATCAGCCAAGCTTCATGTTGATGTGAGTGAACTGTTGAGAATTCATTAGTGACAGGATCACGATAAACAAGTGCTTTTGGCCTTGCACCTTGTGGAGACCCGCCCATAATTAATAAATGCTGTAAAAATTCGGCACCTTCTCCTTTGAGAACTTCCTGAACTTCTTGAGCGAGTCTTAGCAATGGAATATTTTCAGCTAATGTTAACTCGGATGCTGAAGGTTCAAAGGATAATGCCCCCATTGCATGTGTACTAATATACGTGAGGCGTTCTAAAGGCCCAACTCGTGCTGGATTAAGTCCATTTTTTTTAAATAAGCGATCCATCAGGAGCATGCCCCAGCCATCGGGTAAGGCATCGTATATAGGGCCTGGTAATCCCATTTGATGTGCAGGAAAGTTCTTTCTTAATGGGTCACCTTTTAGCGGAAGTAGGTAAGATGAAAGCTCTAAACCTTTACTAATTGCTTCTGCGCTGTATTCAAAAGCAATCAATGGTCGACCTGTGATTGCAGTTGAGGAAACTAGTGTGCCCCAAAGCCAATATTCGCCCCATCCATTGTAGTAAACATCAAGTTTTTTGAGCATGGATTCATTTCCTTTTGATACGTTGGCGAGCCGTATTACTCTCATAGCGGAGCATGTCATCTACACTATTTAAATGTGGTTTGAAAAGTTCCTCTAATTCTTTTAATCGGCCGAGCACCATGGCAACACGTACTAAATTTTCAAATGAAACATTTCGACCAGCTTCTAGATTAGATACAGTATTCACACCAATACCCGCACGCGCAGCAACATCTGCCTGAGTCATTTCCAGATAAAGACGTTCTTTACGAAGCCTCTCACATAATAAAGCAACAACTTCTTCAGGTTTTTTGAATATTAAATCCATAATATTGTGTTTTACATTGTGATATCACCATTAAAACACAAAAAAATGGATTTATGAAATTATGCCAGTTGGTCGATAATGAGATGCTTGATTGGCTGATGAGATTCTATTGGATTAAAGAAATCTAATGATTTTAATGCATTTATTTTTTGCAACTACCTACGAATATGTCGTATTTGGGGCCCGAAACTGTGAAATAAAAGATAATAAAGAAAGTATGATTGGGGATAACATAATATAAAATCAATAAAAAAGCCCCCATCTTTCGATGAGGGTTTTTTTGAATTTGGAGCGGGAAACGAGACTCGAACTCGCGACCCCAACCTTGGCAAGAGTCACCGACATAAAATACACTAAATAATGTAATTGGTACTTTAATAAACTCTATATATAACAGTTATATAGAGTTTTTATTTTGTGTGATGTAATTTAGGGTGTGGTGGGGTACTTTGATTTTTGGTCACTAATTTATTGTGATAATCAACAATAATAACCAACATACATATGCTTAATCTAAGAGTATTTTACTGACTGGTATAATTTTATAATGAAAGGGGTGTTGCCTGAGGCTACGGTTTCTGTTTTGCCTTTTGGCGTAAGACGTACAAATATAAGCTTTCTACTTTTTCATGTGCCCATGGTGTGGTACGCAAGAATCGTATTGATGATTTAACACTTGGGTCTATGCAAAAACATGTAATTTCAATTTTGCGACTTAAGCCTTCAAAGCCACCGTAGTAATCATTGTCAACGGCATTCTTAAATTGCCCCCTTTTACCTTACAAATGGCAAAGTAAAATTGACCCCTTTGACCTCGTATTAAGTTTTAACCTGTGGCTGAATCCCTATTCTTTTATCCTTCAAACGATAACTCTCACCGGCTTTGTTGCACAAAGCTGTTCTGAAGAGCTTCTTCGGCAATATAATTTCCAAATGAAGAAGCCTACACACAAAATCTACCGCACAACCAATTGGCCCGCATATAACTGAGCTCTCATTAATCGTGGGAATATTGCCATTTGATTCGATCCAAAAACACAATGGTATGCAGAACCTCAAGGCAAACAAGGGCGAAATCAAACCTATTCTGATGCTGCTATCCAATGCTTTTGATGATCAAATCTCTATTTAGACTCACTTTACGCATGGTTGCTGGTTTTGTTCAGAGCTTAATTAAACTTTGTGGATTAGATTGGACAGCACCAGACTTCACGACGCTTTGTAGAAGACAAAAGTATATTGATATTCAAATTAGCTACCAGAAAAGTCGTGATGGGTTACACCTACTCGTCGACTCTACGGGTTTAAAATTTTTAGGTGAAGGCGAATGGAAGCGTAAGAAACATCAGCCTGAATACCGTCGGCAATGGCGTAAACTGCATATTGGTATAGATGCTGAAATACTGAAAATACGTGCCGTTCAGCTTACGACAAATAATGTCAGTGATTCACAAGTACTTGGTGATTTACTCGAACAGATTCCTCAAGATGAGCATATTGACTCCGTTTATACCGATGGTGCTTATGACACGAAGCGGTGTCGCCAGTTGATCACAGATCGAAATGCCCATGCGATTATTCCACCTAGAAAAAATGCGAAGCCTTGGAAAGGTACAAAAGTTCATTCGCTAGAGCGAAATAAATTACTTCGCACTGTTAAACATTTAGGCAGGACACTATGGAAAAAATGGTCGGGCTACCATCAGCGAAGTCTGGTAGAAACCAAGATGCACTGCATCAAATTATTAGGCGATAAGCTCAGTGCTCGAAATTTTGATAGCCAAGTCAACGAGATTCATGCACGTGTGGCTATCTTAAATAAGTTTACGGAGCTAGGCCGACCTCACACCCAAGTTGTCACTTAAATTCGAACAACTTAGGAAAGCTCTATCTTTAAAATCTTTATGCAACAAAGCCTATTGAAATTTATTTAAAGAAGTGGAGATCGATCAAATGATTAAATTTTGAATATTTATGGTGGGGTATGTACTAGATTGGCATTGGGATTGCATGAAGTTAGCTTGCATTGATTTTTCATGGAATTTGAACATATGTTAAAACCTTTAGCTTTGTCTCTTGTTGTTGCATCAAGCTTTTCTTTTATTTCTGCACATGCGGCAACTGAAGATTTTAAAATTTTAAAACAGCTTGAAAGTCAACCAACCTTACTCAAAAGTGGGGAATATAAAGGGAATTATTATGTTCCAAGCACCTTGAATACAATCACTTGGGGCTATTTACCTAACAAAGATGCCAAACCTGTGTTGACCATTCCATCAGGCAGCACTATTACTTTTGATACAGTTTCGCATGAAGGCTTGCTTGAAGACCAAGGGCGTGATGCTGAAAAGTATTTCACCTCTAAAGGTGTGAAACCTCAGCATATTTTGCCTGAAGCGAAACTGATTACAGGTTCTAAGTTAAAGCACGATTTCCATAAAGATGGTCCACATATTATTACCGGACCTGTCTATGTCAAAGATGCAATGCCAGGTGATATTTTAAAAGTCGAGATTTTAAAAGTTGAGCCACGTGTGCCCTATGGTGTGATTTCAAACCGTCATGGTAAAGGCACATTGCCTGAGTTTCCTAAGCGTCAAAAGCATGATCATGCATCGCCTGCAAACCCAGAAGCCTATGGCAATGTTTCCATCTTTACTCCAATTGAAAAGAATAAAGAGAGTATTTGGGAAGGCGTTTTAAAAACCGAGTCAGGCAAAGCAATTCGTTTCCCATTGAATCCATTTATGGGCACGATGGGCGTTGCACCAAATACGAGCGCCCCTGTGCATTCTGTGCCACCATCGTTCTATGGCGGTAACATTGATATTAATGATTTAACCGCAGGTGCAACGGCTTACTATCCAGTTCAAGTACCGGGTGCGTTGTTCTATACGGGTGATAGTCATTTTGTTCAAGGTGATGGTGAGGTTGCATTGACCGCACTTGAAGGTTCTGCACGTGCGACCTTTAAAATTACGGTATTAAAAGCGGGGAGTGACAAAATACCAGGTAAGTCATTAAAGCAGCCTTTGGGTGAAAATGATGAATTTTGGATTACGCCGGGTTTAGATGAAGACCTTGATGAAGCGATGCGTAAGTCGACTCGTGAAGCAGTACGTTTTCTTGTAGATGAATACGGGATTTCAGAAGAAATTGCGTATGCGTACTTAAGTGCTGCAACGGATTTTGAGGTGTCTCAAGTGGTCGATAAAACCAAAGGAATTCACGCGATGATTCGTAAAGCAGATTTTAAGGAGTTTAAGAAAGAAGAAAAATAAACTAAATAAAACTTAGAAAAAAAATAGGTTTGTGCTTTTGCCAACTAATTTAGACATTGTTAGTTGGCTTTTTCTTTTGTAATGCTTTGAAAGGGCTTTGTTGCACGAAGATTTCATAACTATATGATTTTAAAAGTTTTGATTATTTTTTAATCCAAAATTAAATTTATTTAAATCAGTTGCTTACATATTTATGCAACAAAGCCTTGCTGAAGTAAAGACTTATTCATTGTAGATAAATTTATTGCTTTTAGGTCCTGTAAGAAACATATTAGTTTCTTTTTTTTGAAAAGCAATTTATGACTTTATCATTTCGATCTGTAAAAGCCCTTGCTACGTAGTGATCTGAAATCACTCTGAAAATACAGTTAAAATACGCGGTTCAATTTACCTTAATCTCCTTACGGAATTGGCAGCCAGATCTGAATTGTTGGCAACTCTCTAGCAAAATTTCCTCGCAGCCCTGCATTTAGCTGCCTAGTGCAATCCGAGGGATGAACCCGTCTTTACAGATACGCTGGCTTTAGATATGTCGACGGTAGAAGCCAGTCTGGCAGGTCCGAAACGTCCGCAGGATCGTGTGCTATTGTCGCAAGTGCCGAATACCTTTGATGCTTTGATGGATCTGATCTTGAAACCGGTCAAAGAAGAAAGAGCGTCTGGAAAATGAAGGAGGGGAGGTGCGGCTGTTGAAGCAAAACACGCCAACCTGTCACATGAAAATGTTTTTTGTATGATTGAGGGTAAAAAATATCCGTTGCAGCATGGTGATGTGGTGATTTCAGCGATTACCTCCTTTCAATTCTAGGTTTGTCAGATGATATTCATCCGCATCAAATACTGGATGTAGAAGTACAACATATCGATGGTACATTTAACCGTTTTCAAGTGTTGTGTCGTATTGATACCTTGAATGAGGTGGAATACTTTAAGGTCTGTGGGATCTTGCACTATGTCCTGCGTAATTTGCTCACTTCCTAAATTAAATGATGAAAGCCCGATACCTACCACAATGCTGGTCAGTTAAGGAATGAGCCCAGAAGCATTTGAGGCAGCTTCAAAATGAGGCTGTCTCGTGTCTAGGATACTTGTAGCAGTCCAGTCGGCGATTTAATCAGTTTCAATAAGTTCCTCTTGGTGGAATACAGTTGTAGGCTTATGTACGGTATCAGGTGACATGTAATCTAATCCATTAAGCTGAACAGATCGTGGGCGACCAATACATGCTAGATGTAAGCAAAATTTAAATGCAGCAAGAGCATGACCATCTTTTACTGAGTAGAGTTGTAGACGAGGAAACTCCTCTAGAGTCGATGGATGTTTATCTGTTGATGCTTTTGCTAATTTGAAAAGTTGAGGCTGTTGTTTAGCATCTAACTTTGTTTGTAAATCTTGTCCAAGTAAGTGCCAAAATTTGGCAGGAAATAAAGCCTTAACTTGGGAGTAAAAATGTTCGAGTTGATCGATATCCTTCCAGCGATAATGGATACCTGTGTGTGATGCGGTCACTCGATTCAAAAATATATTCAGGACGCATGCAATTTGTATTGGATTTTTACGAGCTATTTTCTGTAGATGTTCAAAAAAATAAGTCACCGCATGAAGCTCTTCAGCGCTATCAAGCATTGCTGGTTTTAAGTGGGTTGAGCTATCAATACTAAATAAACGTGGATTCCCTTTTTTTGATTTAATGTTTGCTAAATTTAGAGCATTTTCATACCAATAATTGACGAGTTCTTCTGGCAAGCACATACGTTGAGCTGTACTTTTAGGATCTTTAGTAGTCTCCAATATATTGAGCGTTTCATAGAAGCGTTGAAGTGAAATTTTAGAATCTTCTGTTCCAACAAAGAAATCAAAAAAATCATGGGATTGATCTATTTGTAACGACAGTTCATCTAAAATGTCAGTAGCATTACTTTGAAGCCATTTTGTTTGATCGTTCAATAATATAGTTGATAGAGCGGCCTGGTTTTTTTCAAAATTAAAGTCTTTTTCATCATTTGTTATTTGCAAATTTTTAAACGTTGCATTGTGGCCCATAATTTTTTTAGCCAATTCATTAGGCATATCTGGATGATGTTTTAGTAGTTTTTGACCAGCAATTAGATAACTTAAATGAATATAGCTTTTGAATGTTTCAACTGGCTCTATATGTCCTAAGAGATGTGCAATAACAAACCAATGGTTTTGTCCATGTTGATTTTGAAGTAGCTCAGCTCGAATTTTTTGATATTCGTTTTCGCTATAGTCGGTTAGCTTTTGCACAAGTGGTGCATATTCACAGTTCAGTAAAAGCGATAAATGATTCGCTGCAGTGTGACGAAAAGAGTGAAAGGAGTAATGATGCCCTTTAAAGACCTGATTTAATATCAGTTTTAGGGGTACGGTGACAGTGTGTTTATTCAGTTTTTTATTTTCATTCAAGTTGCTGAATAAATATAAACTTTTCTTATTCTCTAAACGTTTTTCAACAACAAAATCGCTAAAGAATTGGTACTCATCATCTTTTAGCAAAGCGTAGGCAGGCACAATCCGTTCCGCACTATCAGTTTTGAGCAGATGTTGATTCCCTTGCTTTTTTGAACCATAAGGTTGAACCCAGATTGAAAATTGATTTAAACCCTCGATATCTTTTACACGTAACCCGAGTATTTCGTTAATACGCATACCAGTACGGTAAGCCAAAATATAAATAATTTTTAATAATTTATAGTGATGGTCTGAGATGGATTGGTCATGTAAGAGCTGATTTAACTTCTTTAATATGACTTGGAAGGCTGTGTGACCTATGATGCGTGCCCGTGGTCGACTTTGCGATGCAATAAATTCAAGTTCAAAATCTTCTGCTTGAAAAACAATTTGTTGAAAGGTGTGAAAGCGTTTCAACATGCGGATTGTTTGGTCTTTAGATTTTTTAAACTCAGGTCGATCTGCTTCATCAGCAAGTCGTGTATTGCTAATGATTTGTTGATAGATTTTGTTCAGCAGATCATTAATGTCATCGTCGGCATCGCAGTATTGTAAGGCATGAGTTAAAAACGGTTCTGCGATCCGGGTGTAATATGTATAGATTGAACTATCTGCGAGTTTTTGATTGTCTTGAAATGCCTTCGTGTACTGAGTAGTATCAAAATCAAAGGTGGTTGATAATTTTTTTATTTGCTCTGAACTTGGTCGATAGAGACTGATGAGCCACAAAATAATACGTTTAGAAAACTCATTAAACTGCTCTTGGTGACGCAGGCAAAAATCAATAATGAGTTCAGCAATAGGTTGGTCCGTTGATGATGTGCGAATTATTTTGAGCAAGTTTTTATGAATAAATATCACATTCTCTACTGCTTCAGACGTATTGAGATCTGGTAGGACTTTGGCTGTAGAAGAGACATTTCGTTCGATTTCATCACTTAATTGAGTTTTAAATTTTGGGAATGCAAAGTTTTCAAACTCATGTTCTGATAAACCACACGTGAGTGTGTTTTCTAACAAACATTGTGAAAGGGCAGGATCAACATCTGCATTCTGCAGTTGTAGCCAATTAAAATTGGCGTAGTCACGTAAAAACTTAAAAGTCTTTTTGGTGTATTGATGTTTAACTTTTTGAAAAATGATGTGCAGATACGCATTCACGTCTAGACTGATGTCACGAATTTGTCTTGTATTGAAGTGAATGAGCCAGAGTCGTGTGAGTTGATCTGGAACAAAATTACGTGATTTTCGTATTGTTTTTTCATCAACAAATAGATCGCCATAGCTTGGAGAAAGTGGCTCTAAAAAGATGATATTAAAATCGCAAATTTTTTGGATTTTTTCAGGGTTTTTTAAATGTTCGAGCAAAGCCTTTAATGAAGCTGTTTGATTTAATCCACCGTATAACATTGAGCAAAGCAGAATATTCCCAATAATTTCATCATCAGAAAAAGCGGAACTATCTTGAGCAAGAATCCAGTAATCCCACAGCTTTTCGAGGATGATGTCAATTTCATGACCTGCTTGGATCCAATCTAGGGTGAAAATTGGTTCATCGCGTTTCATCTCAAAGGTGAGATAAGGTAGTGGGAGGTCTAGGTTATTACTTTTATTGAGGTCTTTGATATATGTTCGGAAGAATTCATGAGCATATTTTTTCCAGGCAAGATTCGGTGCTTTACGTTTAATAAACTCATAAATTGCAGGATAAGCTTGAATTAAGTCTTCATTTGAGAATTTTTGTTCATCAAAGTATTGTCGGAGCTCTTGTTCTGCATTAGCTCGTATGTCCTTTTTAGGCTCATCTCGTTTGAATTGACGTCTGTCTTCAGCATAGCGTTTTTCTGAGATTTTTTTATTGCGTGATGACATGAGCTTCAACACCTGTAATTTTAAAATATGTTTTCATTTGCTCTAAAACATCTGCAATTTTAGAAAATTGTGAGAGCGATAAACTGGAAAATGGATGTGCTGCTTCTTGTTGCATGAGCTCATGCCCAAATAGAGCTAAAATTTCAGGTTCAGAAAATCTATGAGTCAAAAATGCACGAGCTGTGTGGCGATGCCAATTTTCATGAGCAAGTCCTAATTCAGGATGGAAATTTTTGACTGTATAAGGTCTTAGTGGTGTCCACTTGTTATTTTGAATGATTCCAAGCAAGGGTAACTTACTTGTTTCTATTTGTTGTATGACATCATTTAAAAGTGGGTAATTCATCGCGATTTGAATCGAAAAATATTTTAAAAATTTAAGGAATTTTTTTATCTCTTCAACTAAAAATGGGCAAAGTGGAATGAGGCGTCCAAATCCATTACGGCCGCCTACTTCTTTGTCTGAAACCATCAAAATTTGGCGTTTTAAATTAAAGTTTTTAAGAAATCCAGGGAATTCAGCAACGGGGCGTGCTGCTGTAAAAAGAAGAAGGATATGCCATAGCCAGATATTATAATGATTAAAGATTGAAATTAGATCATCTTCGGCTTGTGAAAAAATATTAAATTTCAATACAGCAAAAATCTCTGTAATGACCTGTGGTTTTGGAGCTTTACGACTACCAAAATGAGTTATTGAATCAGGGAGCGAACGTACACAGCTTTCATATGTGCTTGCTATATCTGCACAAAGTGATTTTAGAATATCAACATATTGTGCATGTAATCGTGGAATATTCTGATGACAATAAGAAATAGAAGATGACTGATTGGCATCAATCCCTGTGATTAAATCTGCGAGTTGTTTATTCCCTGTTTTTGCAAGAACCGTATGATGCAGTAGAGAACTTACCTTTACGACAGACAGTTTTGGAATCAATAATTCTTGTCTTAATTTGCGTAAATATTGCTGTATATCATCGAAACTAACCGAATCCATTTTGCGGAGATCCTCAATGAATAGATTCGGGATTGGAATGTCTAAATAGATCGTCTGATTAAGTAAGCTTGTTGAATACTCAAAATCACGGTTCTCAAATACATTAAATTTACTGCTTAAGAAGAATTGATCATTTTTATGGATCAATTTTTGGCGGTTATTTAAGCTTTTAGCTCGCTTGCTTTGTATATATAGCCACTCATTCACACTGTTGCCTGTCAAAAATGCGAGCATCAGGATTAAAGCACTTTTATTTTGATGTTCAGAGTAGTCCACATGAAGTCTTTTCAGTAGATGGTTCACGCTAGATGGATTCGGAAAAAAACTACTCGACGTAAGTAAATGTTCTTTGCGTTGAATATGTTTTGCAACAAGCGGTAGAACATAGTTTTGACTTGTTTCTGAATGTGCTGCGAGTGGTGTGACGTCAGTTGGATTGACAACAATTTGCCGATTAATCGGCTTATCGATTAAGGTTTCTATACTCAGTGCCTTAGGCGAGGCCCCTTTTTTTATTTCGATACTTTCTTCAATGAATTGTTCTTCATCAAGAAACTGATGTTGAAGCTGCGTATCGATACTTGCACGTGCAATCTTCGCTTTGTTTTTTAAAATGTAGTTAAAAGTAATCCGAATATCATTGAGTAGATTGCGATCAAACTCAGGCAATTCATCCGTATCTAATGTGATCAGATGTTGAATAAATTGTTCTAAGCTCTGTGTTGGATCTTGAAGATAGGTACTCCAGAGACGTTGATACTCTTCTGTATTTTGATATTTTTTTTCAGTATCTAAATTTTTATTTGCAGTCCTAAAGCGTTGGAATAAGCGCTTTACGGTATTGAAGTGTTCTGTGTGTGCTTGTTTAAAAAGATCTGGCTTGAGCTCAGGAAGAGCAATTAAATAAATTGCCGCTTTTAAAACTAGAATATTCCAATGTTGCGCATGAGTTTGTGACTCAGATAATTGCGCAACTGAATTGATATATGAAGTGATCGGTAGATTGCTGATCTTAACTTTTTTAGAAAAAGAGATTACTGAAGGTTTGGGCAGATTTGACTGAAATTCTACATCGATGTCAAAGCAATCGAGATTGAGACCATCTAGAAAGTTGTCAGCCTGTTGCAAAGACAATAGTTTAATTACAAAGTTGATGTGTTGTGCACGTTCAAATTGCTCATCACCAAATAATTTTTCAATTGTTTTTTGGAGCGAAATGATAGGTAAATCAATATGTTCATTTAGATCATTCAACATTATGATCTCCAAATTTTTTCTGTAGTTATGCAGCTATCAGGGCGATCGATAAGTTCTTTTACACAACTGCTGTGTAGTGATAATTCATTAATAATTTGTGTACGCTGTTGTTTGATATTTTTAATGCGCTGATTGAGTTGGTTTCGAGAACATGAGAGTAGTTGTGCAAGTAGTTCCAGACTCATTTGATGGTGTGGCTTCAAAGATGATTTTTTGTTAAGAGTTAATAGTGTTTGACGTGAAAGATGTGTGTTAATTAAATGCAATGTTTTTCGTGGATTTAACGACCGAATATCAAATTTTGTAGATTTGATGAATTGAATAAATTCACGACTGCACAACTCCATCAGAAATGCTAACTCATCATCTGAAAAAGATTGTTGATTGTGAATAATTAAAGTGACTTCATTAATATCTTGCTTTAAATAGCTAAGATATAAGTGAATATTATTGAAAATGGAGTAGCCATCAAATTCTGAAGTTTTCCACACATGGAGTTCTTTTATGCGATTAGAAATATCTAAATCTGCAGTGAGATTTTTAAACATATTTAAGTAGCATAAGTTGAAACCATACGCCTGTGGATGAATGGTGATTCTGCTTTTTTTGAAATTTTTTAGAGTAATTATCTGTGTTGCTGGAAACTTTAAAAGTAGTTCAGATGTCAAATCCATGTGTGTTATTGAATAAAAATAATACAGTAATACTTACGTATATTTGGAGCTTTTGAAAATGGCAGGAGGAATCATTTTTTTCTTGTTTTTAAAGTTTATTTATTATTGAAAGTTTCAAATTTTCCTCCTCGATTAGATACTCACTATTAGTTAGCTATATTTGTGAGTTGGCAAAAAATATCATGTTTCTATTATGATGTTCACATAGCAGATTACAATGAATACAGTAGGGATGGGTACAGTTGATTATTACAATAACAATGCTCAAATTTGATCTTTTTTAATGGTAATTAAAACCCAACAGGAGTCAATTTTTGATAAGTATGTAGACAAATTTAACATGATTGATATCGGGAGCCGTATATGGAAATTAAACAACTGAAACAGGTAGAAGTCGTTACAGATGTTGTATGTGATGTATGCAACCAATCAACGAAACTGGAGTTTGGAACTTTATCGGCGCATTGAGGCTATGGTTCCAAGCATGACGGGGAAAGATATGAATTGCAGTTATGTGAGAAATGTTTCTTTTATGCCTTGGCGACATTAATAAAAGAGCGAGCAGATGAGTTTATGTTTGATGAAAATTTTGACCCTTCAACACTAGATGGGTTTGGGTTGAAGTGAACCTATCATCGCGACAGGTTCTAAGAATCCAGAAAATACTGACTCAGATCCAAGCCAGCAGCTTCATTTTTAATGGCGAGTAAGGAATTCAGGAAAAATATTGTTCTTTGCTTCAAGGTCACTGAGCTCTGAAAAGGCCTGAATACCGCCTGCGGCTTTAATTCCATCTAAAGCGACAGATAGAGCTTCCTGATCTGACAGGAATGTTTCATCCCATACCGTAGAAGTACCATTTTGGTTTACCACTTCCAGTGTCCAGTCACTATCAGGTAATCGATAAATTAGAACTTCAATTTGCTCATTATCCTCTTGTAAAATTTGAGATAAGGGAGAATCGATTAAATCATTTTCATCATATTCCAGAGTATTGTCATTATCAGACATTAGCGGCAGCCTTTATTGTATTTAACATCCGTCCATAGTAATGAATGAATTAAATTTTGCCTAGCAGTGGATATTATGGGATACAAAGAATGGCTAAATTCAAAAAATAATTGCTCCGACAATAAAACAAAATAATCCAAAAATTACCCAAATCCAGACATTCGATTTGGGTTGCTCGGTATCTGATGTATAGAACGGTTGTTGCTCCTGAATAGGATTCTCTTGGTTGCCAGCTCTGTTCTTATAGGTGTGGTGCTTGGAATAGGATAGGCCTGTGCCTGGAATACCAACGCTGGTTCGGGTGCCTTTTTTGCCAATATTTAAAGAAGCACCAGGTTTGCCAATGCTTGCACTGCTGATGCCTTTATGCGTCAGAT
>NZ_VOXZ01000006.1:0-151226 GCF_013420455.1 Acinetobacter sp. YH01004 | reverse complement strand
TCGTGAACGTCCTAACTCCCGAGCAAGGGTAGCGATTGAACTTTTACTTTTCAAAGTAGCATAAATTTCGTATCTTTCATCTTGAGAAAGTTGGGTGTATTTCTTCATTGTGTGCTTTCCAATTGCGGGTTGAAAAAGTCTAATGATTCTATGAATACACCTAACTTTTTCAACTAACTACAAATGTGTTGCACTTGAGATTTGAATCTGCGTTCTTAAATTCACTGTATTTCCATTCATATTGATAAAAATTTGTGGTCACCCACATTTGCATTTAGCGCTTTACAGTCATCCAAATATTTAGCTGAAAATCACACTCAAAATCTCAAGAAAAAACAATATGCTCGCGCACTGTCTTTAAACTGCCACATCGCTTCAAATTCATGGATTAATCACATTTCACCAGTTCTCAGAAGTTTGTGCTGCGCGCTACGATGAATCAATGACTTCACGACTATTTAAGCCATTTATAAAAGCATCCACATGATAAGAAAATAATCTATTACCAATATTTGTTTACTTTTGACTTCAAAGCATCATCAAACTGCAGCCTCTTTGAAATATAAAACGCTTAATTTCTAAACAAGAATAAAGAGGAAAAACTCCTTAATTTTTATAACCTTATTCTGCTTAGGAAAAGAATATGTCTGAACAAAAAGTAGCTTTAGTGACGGGTGCATTAGGTGGTATTGGCAGTGAGATTTGCCGTCAACTGGTTACAGCAGGCTATAAAATTATTGCAACGGTTGTACCAAGAGAAGAAGATCGCGAAAAGCAATGGCTTGAAAGCAACGGCTTTACAGAAAGTGATGTGCGCTTTGTTTTAACCAACTTAAATGAGCATGAAGCGGCTACAGCAGCCATTCAAGAAGCAATTGATGCTGAAGGTCGTGTAGATGTGTTGGTCAACAATGCTGGTATTACCCGCGATGCAACTTTCAAAAAAATGAGCTATACGCAGTGGTCTGAAGTGATTGAAACCAACTTAAAAACACTTTTTACCGTGACTCAGCCTGTATTTAACAAAATGTTAGAACAAAAGTCTGGTCGCATTGTGAACATTAGTTCGGTGAACGGTTTAAAAGGTCAATTTGGTCAAGCCAACTACTCTGCAACTAAGGCAGGCATCATCGGCTTTAGCAAAGCTTTGGCGCAAGAAGGCGCACGTTCAAATATCTGCGTGAACGTCGTTGCACCAGGTTATACCGCAACCCCGATGGTCACAGCCATGCGCGAAGAAGTAATTAAAAGCATTGAAGCACAAATTCCTCTGCAACGTCTTGCCGCCCCTACCGAAATTGCGGCAGCAGTTATGTATTTAGTGAGTGATCATGCTGCATACGTAACAGGCGAAACCTTATCAATCAACGGCGGCTTATACATGCACTAAGCGTGTAACACCTCATTTTAATCTACAAGTTTATTTACTGGAGTGACACCCATGCTATACGGCGACTTATTTTCAAACATGAATGCTCAATACAAAAACGTGTTTGAACCGTACACCAAATTCAACAGTTTAGTTGCAAAAAATTTTGCTGACTTAACCAACTTACAATTAGAAGCAGCACGCAACTATGCCAACATTGGTTTAGCACAAATGTTTGCCAATAGCGAAGTGAAAGACATGCAAAGCATGGTGAACTGCACCACGAAGCAATTAGAAACCATGAACAAACTCAGTCAGCAAATGATTGAAGATGGCAAAAAATTAGCAACACTGACTTCAGAATTCAAAGCTGAATTTGAAAAGTTAGTCAGCGATTCAATGCCAAATAACAAATAAACACTGCTCTGAAAACCATGCGTTATCAGGACGAATGTTACGGGGAAGTGTGAAAATTTCCCCGTTTTAGTTTCAGCCTTGCACTCAATTTGATTGCTAAAAGCCATGTGCCATGGAGCGATGAAATGAAACAGAACTCATTTCAATTCAAAGAAAATATATTACAATTTTTCTCTAGCCACGATGATATCTGGAAAAAACTACAAGAATTTTATTATGGGCAAAGCCCTATTAATGACGCCTTAACACAGCTCAACAAAGAAGATATGTCGATGTTCTTTGAAGCTTTGTCTAAAAATCCAGCACGCTTGATGGAAATGCAATGGAGCTGGTGGCAAGGTCAAATGCAAATCTACCAAAATGTGATGATGCGCAGTGTGGCAAAAGACATCGAACCATTCATTCAACCTGAAAGTGGTGATCGTCGTTTTAACAGCCCATTATGGCAAGAACAACCCAATTTTGACCTGTTATCGCAGTCATATTTGTTGTTTAGCCAACTGGTACAAAATATGGTGGATGTCGTAGAAGGCATTCCAGACAAAGTGCGTTACCGCATTCACTTTTTTACCCGCCAAATGATTAATGCTTTATCACCAAGCAATTTTCTTTGGACTAACCCTGAAGTGATTCAGCAAACCATTACCGAACAAGGTGAAAACCTTGTCCGTGGTATGCAAATTTTCCATGATGATGTGGTCAATAGCGGAAAATATTTATCTATTCGCATGGTCAATAGTGACTCTTTTAGCTTGGGTAAAGATTTAGCCTATACACCAGGCGCAGTGGTCTTTGAAAATGAAATTTTCCAGTTGTTGCAATATGAAGCAACGACAGAAAATGTATATCAAACCCCGATTCTAATCGTGCCGCCATTTATTAATAAATATTATGTGCTGGATTTACGCGAACAAAACTCATTGGTGAACTGGTTACGTCAGCAAGGTCATACGGTCTTTTTAATGTCTTGGCGTAACCCAAATGCTGAACAAAAAGAACTCACTTTCGCAGATCTGATTACCGCAGGTGCAGTTGAAGCTTTGCGTGTTATTGAAGAAATTACAGGCGAAAAAGAAGCCAACTGTATCGGCTATTGTATTGGTGGTACTTTACTTGCTGCAACGCAGGCTTATTACCTGGCAAAACGCCTGAAAAGTCATGTGAAATCTGCCACGTATATGGCAACCATTATCGACTTTGAAAACCCAGGCAGCTTAGGCGTATTTATTAATGAACCTGTGATTAGTGGTTTAGAAACCTTAAATAATCAATTGGGTTATTTTGATGGTCGCCAGTTGGCAGTCACGTTCAGTTTGTTACGTGAAAATACCCTGTACTGGAACTACTACATCGAGAACTATTTAAAAGGCAAAGAGCCTTCAGATTTCGATATTTTGTATTGGAACAGCGACGGCACCAATATTCCTGCCAAAATTCATAATTTCTTATTGCGTAATTTGTATTTGAATAATGAATTGATTTCACCAAATGCAGTAAAAGTGAACGGTGTTGGACTCAACCTTTCTCGTGTCAAAACTCCAAGCTTCTTTATTGCAACGCAGGAAGATCATATCGCGCTTTGGGATACCTGCTTCCGTGGTGCAGATTACTTAGGTAGTGAATCTACACTGGTACTTGGTGAATCTGGACACGTGGCAGGCATTGTGAATCCGCCAAGTCGTAATAAATACGGTTGCTATACCAATACTGCCAAGTTTGAAAATACCAAGCAATGGCTTGATGGTGCAGAGTATCATCCTGAGTCTTGGTGGCTACGCTGGCAGGCTTGGGTTACACCGTATGCAGGCCAACAAGTCCCTGCCCGCGCCTTAGGTAATGCGCAATATCCAATGATAGAAGCAGCACCAGGTCGCTATGTTTTGGTAAATTTATTTTAATCAGTCATATAACAACAGCAATGCACATGCTATATATCATGTGCATCCACAGAAACGTAAACATAAAATTTAAGGATATAAAATGAAAGATGTTGTCATTGTTGCTGCAAAACGTACTGCAATTGGTAGCTTTTTAGGTAGTCTCGCTTCTTTATCTGCACCACAATTGGGGCAAACAGCAATTCGTGCAGTCTTAGACAGTGCTAAAGTACAGCCTGAACAAGTCGATCAGGTGATTATGGGTAACGTACTCACTACAGGTGTAGGACAAAACCCTGCACGTCAAGCCGCAATTGCTGCAGGTATTCCTGTACAAGTACCTGCATCAACGCTTAACGTGGTGTGTGGTTCAGGTTTACGTGCCGTACATTTGGCTGCACAAGCGATTCAGTGTGATGAAGCAGAAATTGTAGTTGCTGGTGGTCAAGAATCAATGTCACAAAGCGCACACTATATGCAGTTGCGTAACGGTCAAAAAATGGGGAATGCCCAGTTGATCGACAGTATGGTGGCTGATGGTTTAACCGATGCCTATAACCAATATCACATGGGTATTACTGCAGAAAATATTGTAGAAAAGCTTGGTTTAAACCGTGAAGAACAAGACCAATTGGCACTGACTTCACAACAACGCGCGGCTGCAGCACAAGCGGCTGGTAAATTTAAAGATGAAATTGCAGCTGTAAGCATTCCACAGCGTAAAGGCGACCCAATTGTATTTGCTGAAGATGAATACATCAAAGCCAATACCACCCTTGAAAGCTTGAATAAATTGCGCCCTGCGTTCAAAAAAGATGGCAGCGTAACCGCAGGTAATGCTTCTGGTATCAACGATGGTGCAGCAGCAGTGTTGATGATGAGTGCAGACAAAGCTGCAGCCTTAGGTCTACAACCTTTAGCACGTATTAAAGCCTATGCAATGTCGGGTATTGAGCCTGAAATTATGGGTCTTGGCCCTGTTGAAGCGGTAAAGAAAACCCTGAATAAAGCAGGCTGGAGCTTAGATCAGGTCGATTTAATTGAAGCCAACGAAGCCTTTGCCGCACAAGCACTAGGTGTTGCCAAAGAATTAGGCTTAGACCTAGATAAAGTAAACGTGAATGGTGGCGCAATTGCCCTCGGTCACCCGATTGGTGCTTCAGGTTGCCGTATCCTCGTGACGTTACTACACGAAATGCAACGCCGTGATGCGAAAAAAGGCATCGCAACGCTTTGCGTAGGCGGTGGTATGGGTGTTGCACTTGCGGTTGAACGCGACTAAGTAACCGAGCCGAAAGTACTGCACGAGTCAAAGCTATTGAATTTGATAGCTGTTCAAAGCCAGTAATAAGTTAAGACATAATGGGAGCTTCGGCTTCCACTATTTTTTTAACTACACAGAGCTTAAAATAATATTGTTGTCGATTAATTTGACATGACAAGTTCTGCTTAATCCACCGAAAGTAAGTGCTGAATATGATCACTAAAGTGATAAAAATGCATGGTATCGGGTTGCTGTTTCAGCTGTTGCCATGCGTCTACAAACGACGTCCAACCTAAATCTTTTAGGCATTGCACAATCATTTCCAATTGCGACAAAGTCTTTTCAGTCGATTGTTTTAACCGAATTTGTCGGTCTAATTGTTCAATTTTTTGCCCCAATTGGAAAAATAAATATATCTGCTGTGGTTCTGCATCTAATAGTGCTTCGCAGTCTTGTACCACATCACAAATATAACTCGCGTTATCGCACGCATTTTGAATACATTGCTGTAATTCAACATAAGTAGCTTTAGAAAACACCTGTGCCAAGTTTTGAATTTTTGTCCGTGTTTGCTCAAACTGCATCGCAAATGAAGCAGGCTGTTCTTCGTTTAAAATCAATTCATTTAAAGAAGCTGCATCAAATGCAGGCAAACAAAAGGCATGTGCATAAGTCAAAGCAGCATCATTTTGTTTAAATGGAAATTGCTGACATACATATTGAATACGGGTTAAATATCGGGCTAACCAAAAAATTTCTCGCGCATCGCTGCTAGATAAATTCACGGTTGTTTCATCCTCCTAACTCTAAGGTCTGTTGATAATTCATCGCGATAAAGCACCTCAATCGCCTTGCCCAATTAACCTACAGCACTCATCCACTCAGACCGCTTTTATTTACATAAACCTGTATCTACCATACAAAACAATGACGGGTTTTCACTTAAACACAACTATTCAATCTTGCTTTTCTAATTGATCCAAGTATGGCTTGAGGTCATAGTTTCTGATTCACTTCTATTATTTGATTAACTTTGCCCGTCCAAATTTTGTGATATTTACTGCAAAATCTGCGGTTATATTTTGCCCTTTTTCAGTAAAAAACTTGCTAATCATTCCGAGTTTTCTTATTGTGTGGAAGAACAAGTTTTCATCCGTATGAATTGACCTAGTAAATATTGAATATGTCTATACAAGAAAAAGAAACATCGAATAGTTTATATCGCCAATGGCAAATTTTATCGCGCCTTTCTACAGGTAAATGGATGGGCACACGTGAATTACACGATGTCCTGCAACGTGAAGGTATCGACATTAGTTTGCGTACGATTCAACGTGACTTAAATCAAATTTCTCAGCGCTTTCCAATTGAAAGTAATGGTACCGTACCACAAGGTTGGCGCTGGCGTTCAGATGCACCGATTCAAAGTTTACCGCACATGACCAGCTCTCAAGCGGTAACGTTTATGATGGTCGAGGAACATTTAAAACATCTGCTGCCGCCAAGTTTGATTGAAGAAATGAACCCATGGTTTGATTTGGCACGACGCAGTCTATCGACCCAAAACAATGTCCGCCAATGGATTAATCGTGTGCGAATTGTGCCTGCAACACAACCTTTAATTCCACCAGTCGTAGACCGCAATGCACAACAGGCGATATATGAAGGCTTGCTCCAAGACAAACAACTAGAATGTATTTATCAATCACGCAGCAATTCAGGCGAAGAAAAAACTTATGTGCTGAATCCTTTGGCTTTGGTGCAAAAAGGTGCGGTGATTTATTTAATCTGTACTCGATTTGACAAAACCGACATTCAAACCTTTGCCCTGCATCGTTTTAAAGCAGCCAAAGTTTTAGATTCACGCGCCTTGCATCCTGTTAATTTTGATATTGATGCCTATATTGAATCTGGCGAATTAGGTTTTAGAGTCGATTTCAGTAAAGCTACTGAAAATATTCAGCTCAAACTTACCATGCAAAAAGCTGATGCCATATACTTCGATGAAAGCCAATTAAGCAAAGATCAAACTATGGAAACACTGGAAAATGGTAATGTGTTGGTGACTGCCACTGTGCCGTTTACCTCACAATTGGTTTGGTGGTTGCGTAGTTTTGGTAAAAAGCTAATTCAGATTGAACCTGTAGAAGTTGCCAATGCGGTGCATCAAACTCAGGAATAAAAAAGCCCCAAATATATTGGGGCGATAGCATTATCGTTCTCTTTTAAATCAAATTATTGTGATTGCTGATTGAAGTTAAAATTAAAATTGACTCGGCATCGTTCAGCGTGGGCATGCCAGTTCAGCTGTACTATAACGAATGCTTTTTAAAGTCATATTTTGCTCCTATCTATGTTGATAAGTGTCACTTTAAATGCTCCTGATCTAGCTGTGAAATCATAAGATATGCAGTCGAAATCAGATTTATTCTTATACGCAACTTCTTCTTTGCTTAGCATCTGATTTACTTTGGCGCATAAAAAAGCCCGCAATTTAAATTGTGGGCTTCTTCATCAATCCATCAAACCTTAAGCAGATTTACGTGACTGTGCATTTTTACGAATGGTGATCATCACCAATTGAACTGCGGCAGGTGTCACACCTGGAATACGACTGGCTTGTGCCAAAGTTTCAGGCAAAACATGCTTCAATTTTAGCGTGATTTCACGCGATAAACCTGACACTGCATCATAATCAAAATCGGCAGGGATTTTGGTTTCTTCCAAGCGTTTTAATTGTGCGACATCTTCATGCTGACGGTTGATATAACCTGCATATTTCACTGCAATTTCAATTTGATCGCCCACTTGTGCAGAAACGTCTGAACCCGTTAATTCTGCGATTTGCGCAAAACTGATATTTGGACGTTTTAACAGATCAATCGCAGAACATTCTTTGGATAAATCTGCACCTGTCATTTCAACAAATTTTTTACCCATTGGGTTGTTTGGTGCAGCCCACAAATGTTGTAAACGCCCTGTTTCACGTTCTACTGCTTCCATTTTTTCACAGTAAGCTGCCCAACGAGTGTCATCCACCAAACCAAGCTCACGACCAATTGGCGTCAAACGCTGATCGGCATTATCTTCACGCAACATCAAACGGTATTCCGCACGTGAGGTAAACATGCGGTACGGTTCTTTGGTACCTAGCGTGATCAAATCATCAACCAATACACCAATATAAGCTTCGTCACGTTTTGGTGTCCATTGTTCCTGATCCCAAGCGCGACGTGCCGCATTCAAACCAGCTAACACACCTTGCGCACCCGCTTCTTCATAGCCAGTCGTACCATTAATTTGACCTGCAAAATACAAGTTATTAATGGCTTTGGTTTCCAAAGTGAATTTCAAGGCTTGTGGATTGAAGTAATCATATTCAATCGCATAACCTGGACGCAAAATATGCGCATTTTCCATACCACGAATTGAACGAACTAACTCGAACTGCACATCAAACGGTAAAGAGGTTGAAATCCCGTTTGGATACAATTCATGTGTATCTAAACCTTCAGGCTCCAAAAATACCTGATGCGAGTCTTTATCAGAAAAACGGTGAATTTTATCTTCAATCGATGGGCAGTAACGTGGGCCAACACCTTCAATCACACCTGTATACATCGGTGAACGATCTAAACCACCACGAATAATTTCGTGAGTACGTTCATTGGTATGGGTGATATAGCAGTTCACTTGTTCAGGGTGCATCGACACATCACCCATGAATGACATGGTTGGTGATGGGAAATCACCTGGCTGCGGAATCATGACCGAAAAATCGACTGAGCGTGCATCAATACGTGGTGGCGTACCTGTTTTTAAACGCCCAACAGGCAAATTTAATTCACGTAAACGTGCCGCCAAAGCAATTGATGGAGGATCGCCTGCACGACCACCGCTCGATTTTTCTAAACCGATGTGAATCACACCACCCAAGAATGTACCTGTGGTCAATACCACGGTTTTCGCATCAAAACGAATCCCCATTTGAGTGACTACACCTTTTACAGTATCGCCTTCTACAATCAGGTCATCGGCTGCTTGTTGGAAAATATCTAAATTGGCTTGGTTTTCTAAAGTGGCGCGAATCGCAGCTTTAAAGCGAACTCGGTCTGCCTGCGCACGTGTTGCACGAACAGCAGCACCTTTACGCGAGTTTAAAATACGGAATTGAATCCCGCTTTTATCGGCAGCCAATGCCATTGCGCCGCCTAAGGCATCAATCTCACGTACCAAATGTGACTTACCAATCCCGCCAATTGCAGGGTTACAGCTCATCTGCCCTAAAGTCTCAATGTTATGAGTTAAGAGTAAGGTTTGACGACCCATACGTGCTGCTGCAAGCGCCGCTTCGGTGCCTGCGTGACCGCCACCAATAACAATGACATCGTAAACTTTAGGATAGTGCATAATGGTCAATGAGAGATAAAAAATAAAGACGGAATATTATAGCAAAACTTGTGGCATAAGTTGACAGATTCAGTCGATTTTATTGGCTTAACCGCGCTACAAAATTAATATTTTGTAATCCAAATTTGCATTTTTACTGTACATAAAAACATTTAGACCTAAAAATTAACCAGATCACCGTTGTTTTAATTTGTCTATTTTTTATCCTAATAGCACAGATATGAGAAACAAAGGGAAACATCATGAATAAGAAAATTTTGCTGTCCTCTATGCTTTGTGGCTTATTTTTCAGTCCATTTGCAGTGCAGGCAAATGATAAAGTAGAAACCGTCTATAACGCGCAAAAATTCCAGCAAGTCTGTAAAGGTAAAACTCAGGGCACACCTGTAAGCTTTGCTTATCGTGGGATTATCTGGAATGGTACCTGTGAACCACAATTCTTTAGTTCATCTAAAGCAGTGCAATTACAAGGCAATGAGCCTGAATTATACCGTTCTTGTATGGCAGATGCGCAAAGTACCGTCATTACAGTCAATGGTACTGAGTTAAAAGGCAAATGTGCCTTAGGCTTTACGCCACCACGCCCTGCTGCAATGTGATCAATCAGTTAATCTATATTTTCATGAACAGATCGGGTATTCATTCAAACTGAAAGCATGAAAATAACACCAAAGCAGTCATTTATAAGAAGTGACTGCTTTGTTTATTGCACAAGCTCAAAAAACAATTACACTGCAAAGAGAGGGAAAATTATACCCATAAGAAAAAAATAAAGGATGTGCTATGGATTCAGGCTTTTTTACCTTTTTTCTACCACTGACCTTAGCTGTGATGATGATGGGCTTAGGCTTACAACTCACGCCTAAAGACTTTATTCGGGTCAATCAATTTCCTAAAGTCATTTTTTTAACGCTTTTTTCACAATTGGTCATTTTGCCTGTTTTAGCATTTTCAATTTGTTTATTTTTAGAATTGCCACCGCTATTGGCAATTGGCTTAATGCTGCTTGCTGCCTCACCAGGGGGGCCTACTGCGAACTTATTTAGCTATGTCTATAAAGGTGACGTTGCCCTAAATATTACCCTAACCGCAATGAACTCTGTGATGGCAACCTTTACCCTGCCTTTTATTGTTAATTTGTCTTTTCTATATTTTATGACCGATCAACAACAAATTGGCATGCCTATTGAAAAAATGGCACAGGTTTTTTTACTGATTATTGTGCCTGTATGTGTAGGAATGGCGGTGCGTAATGCGATGCCACAAATTGCATTACAGTTGGGCAAACCTATGCGTTTGATGTCCATTTATTTCATTTTCGCTTTATTCTTTTATGCGCTTTTCCGCGAACGCGCCAATGTCTTTGACTATTTCAGTGCAATTGGCATCGCAACTGCACTATTTTGCTTTTTAAGTTTACTTATTGGTTATCTGGTGCCGTATTTGGCGGGTGTGCCTGATCAACAAGCACGCTCCTGTTGTTTTGAAATTGGCATTCATAACACTGCCGTTGCTTTAACCATTGCACTATCAGTTTTGCAAAGCACTGAAATTGCCATTCCTTCTGCGATTTACACCATTTTTATGTATATGTTCAGCTTTATTTTAGGGAGTATGTTAGCTAGACAATCTGCCAAACTTGCCCTTCAAAACAAACAGGAGCAGAGTTTAAACCACAATAAAAATACAATTTAAGATGTGAGCAATATTCAATTAACCACAGATTAAACAAATAGTTAGATATTAAATAGATCATTATAGATGTAAAAACAAAGGAGTGTTTATGGATTCAGGATTAATCACAATATTTTTGCCGCTGGCTTTGGCCGTGGTCATGGCTGGACTTGGCTTAGAACTCACTCCTAACGACTTTAAACGGGTGAGCAAACACCCCAAAGCAGTGTTTATTGCTTTATTTTGTCAATTGGTCGTCCTGACAGCAATTGCATTTTTTATTTGTAAACTGCTGAATTTACCACCATTGCTTGCAGTCGGACTCATGCTACTGGCAGCATCTCCTGGCGGGCCAACAGCCAACTTGTTTAGCTACTTATATAAGGGCGATATTGCCCTAAACATCACCCTTACTGCCGTCAATTCCGTGATTGCAGCATTTACCTTACCACTGATTGTCAACTTTGCCATTCAGCATTTTATGCAGGATGGGCAACAAGTTGGCTTACAATTTGCCAAAGTATTGCAGGTGTTTTTAATTATTATTATCCCTGTCACTTTAGGGATGTTAGTACGCCATTTTAGCCCTCAAACGGCAGACCGCTTAAACAAACCTGTGCGTATTTTTGCTGTGGTTTTTCTAATTGTGATTATTATTGGCGCAATTGCCAAAGAGCGAAACAACATCATGCTTTATTTGGCAGATGTAGGACTTGCCACTGCCCTGTTCTGTGCCTGCAGTTTATTGATTGGTTATTTTGTCCCGCGTTTCTTTGGCGTAAATAGCCAACAAGCCCGAGCCTGCGCCTTTGAAATTGGCATTCACAACAGTACCCTTGCAATGACTATCGCCCTAACCGTTATGTCAAGCTCAACCATTGCCATGCCTGCTGCGGTTTATTCTATTTTCATGTATATTTTTGCCGCAATTTTAGGCACATTACTAAATAAATTTGTGCCGACTCCTGCATCGGAGCAATCTGCATCCTAAACAAGTCTCTCAATCATCCCCAATCCAGCAATTTGACTGTTTTGGGGATGATTGAGCGATGATGGTTCAAACAAATTCTTAACTTATATTTTTTAGAGTTATATTTTTGTCACATTATTCGACTATAAGCATAAAGCGAATTTGAAACTTCCAATCGTATAGAGTTTTCCCTTTCGCAATCCGAATAAAAAATAACAGCGTCTGCACCAGTTCAGTTACAATAGCGCTTTCGCATTAAATTTTAGGTTATCTCCGTGAAGTGGTTACAAATACATATTACTGTTGATCAAGCGCAAGTCGATTTTACTGAAACCCTGCTCAGTTCATTGGGTGCAGTCAGCGTAACCTTAGATGATGCGGAAAATCAGGACTTACTTGAGCCACTGCCAGGTGAAACACCACTTTGGAACAAAGTCATTGTGACAGGTATTTATGCACAAGACGAAGGTGAAGAAATTGATGTTGCAGCCTTAGAAACCTTTATTCGTGCGCAAATGCCAGATGCCCCTTTACGCAGTGAATTTTTGGAAGATCAGGTTTGGGAACGCTCATGGATGGATTACTACGAGCCAATCCAGATTGCAGAGAAATTCTGGATTGTACCTGAATGGTTAGAACCACCTGAGGCAGATGCAGTCAATATTAAACTTGACCCAGGTTTGGCTTTTGGTACAGGTAACCATGCCAGTACGTTCCTGTGCCTGCAATGGTTAGGTAAAACCAATGTAAAAGATAAAGTCGTGATCGACTACGGTTGTGGTTCAGGTATTTTAGGAGTAGCGGCTTTGTTGCTCGGTGCAAAAAAAGTCTATGCGACTGATATTGACCCGCAAGCAGTTTTAGCGACCAAACAAAATGCAGAACTCAACGGTGTACTTAAAAACTTATATGTGGGACTTCCAGAAGAGTTCAATGAAACCATCGGTAATGAAAAAGCAGACATTTTAGTTGCCAATATTTTGGCAGGCCCATTGATGATGCTTGCGCCAGAGTTTGCAACTTTAATTAAATCTGAGGGCGAGTTCGCACTTGCAGGTGTAATTGAAGAGCAAGTTGCTGAAGTTTCTAGTGTTTATTCTGAATTTTTTGATATAGTACAAGTCGAAAAACGTGAAGAAAACTGGTGTCGAATTTCTGGGAAACGCCATCCCCACTAACTGTAATTTTTGAGTTATGAGTGACAAGCAAACCAAGTGCCCTGAATGCCAAACTGTTTATAAAGTATCCGTTGCGCAGCTGACCGTTGCGCAAGGGATGGTTTGTTGTCCTAAATGCGACAATACCTTTAATGCTCTTTCGCATTTGGTATTTGCCTTTCCTCAAAATAAAAACTCAGTCACATCACAATTACATCACATTCAAAACCGCAGTTTTATGCAGGCAACTGCTGAACTTGCGCAACCGCAACATATTTTAGATATTTTTCAGCGTAAAGTTGAACATTCCAATATTGATCTGAAAACCTATCTGAATAACCTCAATTATTTCAGTACTGAACCGATTGGCAACATTCCTGCCATGAAGTTGTCTGCGCCTGATCTTGAAAGTGAAAAAAAGCATGGCAATGGTTACTACTTACTTTGGGGAATTATTAATCTTTTATTGATTGGCTTGTTGATCTTCCAAATTTTGTGGTTTAACCCAAAGTTTTTAAACAGCAGCCCTGCACTGAATTCTGTGTTTACCCAAGTCTGTCAATTTTTTAACTGTAGCAGTTTAGAAGAACGCTATAGCTTAATTTCAGCAAATCGCGTGAAGGTTAAACGTGTAGATCGTATGAATACACAATTTACGGGTGAGCTGATCAATTACTATGATAAAAGCTTGGCTTTGCCTAATATCAAAGTCACTTTAAAAGAAAAACAACAAACATTATCGACTTACATCTATTCCCCACAGGAGTATTTGGTCGAAAGTCTTTCGAGCATTCAACGTATTCCTAAAAACAGTCCATTTAAGTTTGACATTTTAGTTCCAATATCACGAAACGACTTCGATGCCTATACTTTAGAAATTATCAAGCCTTAATTCACAAAAAAATAGTGAAAAAATAGCGAAAAAAATTAAAAAAATTGCAGTTTTCTTGCTCACTTTTTCTCATACAATGGTATCATACGCGCCACGAAAGCTTTGTGCTGCAAACTCCTCGCAAGATTCACAACAAATATAGATCTGTCTAATGCGCTTTATTTTTATATATCGCGTACAGAGTAGATTTTTTGTTTTGATTTTGGTCTGTAACAATTATTAATGTATTGTTACGCTTAAATTTCGACCAATGCCTAGAGTTGTGGCAAGCTAAATGTTCCAGTTTTAGAACTTCCCGTTTTAGGATCTAAAACGGAGTTCATTTAATTTATAGACCACATTGATATATCACTTTATCCCAGTGATATCTGATTTTCGGATTAATTCGCATGAATAGCAAATCTCCTATTTTTACTGCACAATCTGATGTTGCTTTACGTATTCACGTAGATCGCGCAGTTCGCCATTATTTTGCACAACTACAAGGTGAACAACCTTCACAAGTGTATGACATGGTGTTAGCAGAAATGGAGAAACCTCTTTTATCTGTTGTTCTTGAATACACTCGCGGTAACCAAACACGCGCTGCTGAAATTCTTGGACTAAACCGTGGTACTTTACGTAAAAAGTTAAAAGCTCACGGTTTAATGAGTGAATAAGTGATAAAATGCTTGCGACCTCCGCAGGCATTTTTTTTACCTGCATTTTGCTAGTTTGTTTTAATCTGTAATTGAAAACTGTGACGAAGATCATGACTATTAAACGCGCTTTAATCTCTGTTTCTGACAAAACAGGTATTGTTGAATTTGCACAAGACCTTGCTGCTCTTGGGGTAGAAATTTTATCTACTGGCGGTACTTATAAGTTGCTTAAAGACAACAATATTGCTGTCGTAGAAGTATCAGAGCATACTGGTTTCCCTGAAATGATGGATGGTCGTGTAAAAACGTTACACCCAAAAATTCATGGCGGTATCTTGGCTCGTCGTGGTCTAGACGAAGCAGTCATGGCAGAACACAATATTGATGCCATCGACTTGGTTGTTGTTAACCTTTATCCATTTGCTGCGACTGTTGCAAAACCAAATTGTTCACTTGCAGATGCGATTGAGAACATCGACATTGGTGGCCCTACTATGGTTCGCGCTGCAGCGAAAAACCATGCTTCTGTAGGTATTGTAGTAAATGCTTCTGACTATGCGACTGTTATTGCAGAAATGAAAAGCAACGGTGCATTGTCTTACGAAACTCGTTTTGATTTGGCAGTGAAAGCATTTGAACACACTGCACAATATGACGGCATGATCGCCTCTTACTTAGGTGCACGTGTAGGTAAAGAAGAAGGTACTGCTGACCAATTTGCACGTACATTCAATACACAATTGAACAAAGCGCAAGATTTACGTTACGGCGAAAACCCGCATCAATCTGCAGCGTTCTATGTAGACCCTGCTGCAACTGAAGCTTCTGTTTCTACAGCGAAACAGCTTCAAGGTAAAGAATTATCTTATAACAACATTGCAGATACTGATGCCGCACTTGAATGTGTGAAATCATTTGCAAAACCTGCTTGTGTGATCGTAAAACACGCGAACCCATGTGGTGTTGCTGTATCTTTAGACGGTATTCAAGCGGCTTATGACCTTGCTTATGCAACTGACCCTGAATCTGCATTTGGTGGCATCATTGCGTTTAACCGTGAGTTAGACGTTGCCACTGCACAAGCGATTGTAGACCGTCAATTCGTTGAAGTAATCATTGCGCCTAGCATTGCAGATGGCGTACTTGAAGTGACTGGCGCGAAGAAAAACGTACGTGTACTGGTATGTGGCGAACTTCCTGCGATTGATGCACGCGCTCCACAAATGGATTACAAACGTGTCAACGGCGGTTTATTGGTTCAAGATCAAGACTTGGGCATGATCACTAAAGATGACTTAAAAGTTGTGACCAAACGTGCACCAACTGAACAAGAAATTGACGACATGATCTTTGCTTGGAAAGTTGCGAAATACGTAAAATCGAACGCAATTGTTTATGCAAAAAACCGTCAGACCATTGGTGTTGGTGCAGGTCAAATGAGCCGTGTAAACTCTGCTCGTATTGCTGCCATTAAAGCAGAACATGCAGGTTTAGTGGTTGAAGGTGCAGTAATGGCATCTGACGCATTCTTCCCATTCCGTGATGGTATTGATAACGCAGCTAAAGCTGGTATCAAATGCATTATTCAACCGGGTGGTTCTATGCGTGATGAAGAAACGATTGCAGCAGCAGATGAAGCTGGTATTGCAATGGTCTTCACTGGCATGCGTCATTTCCGTCACTAATTAAACTCATTAATTAGAAGTCGTATTTAATAATCCTCCGAAATCCCCCTTTTTTATAAAAGGGGGACTTTTCACGTAAGGGAACTGTGTTTTTATGCACAATCTCCTTCCTTTTCAAGGGTGAAAAGCATAGCTTCGCTAGGGGGATTTTATTCTTTGAGGGATTTTTAGATGAATATTTTAGTTTTAGGTAGCGGCGGTCGTGAACATGCGTTGGCATGGAAAATCGCACAAGATGACAAAGTCG
The DNA here is from genome assembly GCF_013420455.1 of Acinetobacter sp. YH01004. Taxonomy (NCBI): domain Bacteria; kingdom Pseudomonadati; phylum Pseudomonadota; class Gammaproteobacteria; order Moraxellales; family Moraxellaceae; genus Acinetobacter; species Acinetobacter sp. YH01004. The sequence continues at coordinate 134,623 of NZ_VOXZ01000006.1, read as the reverse complement.
CTAAAGTCTTCGTTGCACCGGGTAATGCAGGTACGGCAACAGAAAACAAATGCGAGAATGTAGCGTTAGATATTCAAAATAACCCTGCAATCATCGACTTTGCCAAAAATAATGCTGTTGATTTAATCATTGTTGGCCCTGAAGCACCACTGGTCAATGGTGTAGTAGATGCCTGCCGTGAAGCGGGTTTAAAAATTTGGGGCCCAACCCAGTTTGCTGCACAGCTTGAAGGTTCTAAAGCCTTTGCCAAGCACTTTTTAAAACGTCACAACATTCCAACTGCATTCTATGACGTATTCACCGAAGTTGATGCGGCAAAAGCATTTGTTGAAAAAAATGGTGCTCCAATCGTGATCAAGGCGGACGGTCTTGCTGCAGGTAAAGGCGTGATCGTGGCGATGACCAATCAAGAAGCATTTGATGCAATTGATGACATGCTAGCAGGCAACAAATTTGGTGATGCAGGTTCACGTGTAGTCATTGAAGAATTCCTTGCAGGTGAAGAAGCTTCTTTCATTTGTATGATTGATGGCGACAACATCCTTCCTATGGCAACTTCACAAGACCACAAGCGTATTTTTGAAGGCGACCAAGGTCCAAATACTGGTGGTATGGGTGCATACTCTCCTGCCCCTGTCGTGACTGCAGACGTATTTGAAAAAACCATGAATGAAGTGATGCGTCCTACTGTTGAAGGTATGAAAAAAGACGGTCATGTTTATACAGGTTTCTTATACGCAGGCTTAATGATTGACGACAAAGGTCAACCAAAAGTGATCGAGTTTAACTGCCGTTTTGGTGACCCAGAAACACAACCAATTATGATGCGCTTAAAGTCATCTTTGGTAGATTTGGTTGAAGCAGGTATTGCTGGCAACTTACCTGCCGAAGCAGACTGGGATGAACGCAAAACTGTCGGGATTGTATTGGCGACTGCGGGTTACCCTGAAACTTCAGGCAAAGGTGATGTGATTTCTGGTTTAGAAACACAAATGGCAGATGCGAAAGTATTCCACGCAGGTACAGCAAGCAATGCCGATGGTGAGATTGTGACCAATGGTGGTCGTGTACTGTGTGTAACTGCGCTCGGTAATACCATTGGCGAAGCGCAAGCTAAAGCCCTTGAACTGTGCGAAAAAGTTACCTTTGATGGTGTGCAATATCGTAAAGATATTGGCTATCGTGCCATTGCTCGTGAAAATGCTTAAAATTTTTAGTTTAGCCTAAAAATTTAAGTCCATAAAAAAGCTCGTCACTGTACGAGCTTTTTGTTTATCAGGTTGTAACCCATGTACATTGTGATGATCTACGTTTATAAAATACTTTAGATCAATAAACATGCAAAAAATAAAAAGCTTCAAAGAATTTTTAATTTCAATATTCGTTGAGTTTACATTGCAAATACTTTTTATTTTTGCAGGATTAATATATTTGGCTTATGTTTTTATAGGGATAGGTTCATTGTTACTCTGTTTGCCTTATATATGGGCGATATATTATCGTTGGAAAAATCATTCATAACTTCTTTTATGTATTTACAGCCATGTTCTGATTCTTGTAACTAAGCCGATTTCATACCGACAATTTCATATCTCGTTTTTTACTATCGATTGCAGAATAAATTTTAAAGCACCTAAATATTTAAACACTTGTTCAAATCCTTAATCTTTACAGAATATATTTATTTATAAGAACTTATTTTGACTTATTCGCTTTCTGTTGTAAAACAGTGATATGCATAACATACACAGCACTATATAGAATTATTTTTTATTGTTATGATGGTGCATCTTTTGAAAAAGTGAATTGCCCATCCATCTCAAAATTATTGATTGAGCTGTGGGCTGACTTTTTCAGTACTCAAACAATACCTACAACATATTTGAGAAACATACAAAATCATCATCATGCGATTCCATCCATCGTGCTGATTTGATTCTTCTCAATCATTGGCAACTTTAGGCACTGCTTAAACTTGCTCGGGATATATTCATGAAAAAGCTCCTTGGTCTTGTACTTGGTCTTTCAGTTGGCTTGGCTGGCTGTGGCAAACAAGAAGCGCCTGCGACTGACGCGGCACAAAAAGATTCTTCTGCTCTACACACTGTCACTATGGCATCGACTGGTTCAGATGCAGATATTTGGCGTTTTATTGCCGACTTACCTGAAACCAAAGCAGCAGGTATTCAACTTGAAGTGAAAAACTTCACCGATTACGTGTCAATGAACACGGCGGTAGCAAATAAAGAAATTGATCTTAACGCATTCCAATCTTATGCCTATATGGTGGCATTTAATGCCAACAATAAAGATCAAATTGCACCAGTAGCGACAACTTACTTAGAGCCAATGGGTATTTACTCAAGCAAAGTGAAAAAGTTGGATGAGTTCAAAACAGGTGCAACCATTGCTATTCCAAATGATGGTGCCAATGAATCACGTGCACTGTTATTACTTCAATCGGCTGGTTTGGTTAAACTGAAAGATGGTTTTGACAATGTTCAAGGCACGCCTGCAGACATCGTAGAAAATGCTAAGCAAATTCAAATCAAACCAATTCAAATGGCAACGGCTGTACGTGTAAAAGATGAAGTCGATGCAATTGTCTTGGGCAACACCCTTGCAATGGAAGGTGGTTTGAACGTACTGAAAGATTCAATTTATTACGAACCAATTGACCAAAGCACAAAAATGAATGTCAATATTCTCGCGACTGCTGCAGATCGTCAAAATGACCCAATCTTGCAAAAAGTAGGTGCGTTGTATCATACCGAAGCGGTGAAGCAATATATTGATCAGCACTTTGGCGGAACAAAAGTTGCGGTAAATAAACCTGTCAGCTATTTCACTGAAGCAGCAAAATAGTAATATAATGCGTTAAACAAAACAGGCAAAGCGAACTTTGCCTGTTTTTTCATTTATGGACATTTCTTGACGATATGATTGAATTTAAAAACATTTCAAAGCACTATCAGCTCAAAGGTCAAACACTGCGTGCGTTGGATCAAATTAATCTACAAATTCCAACAGGCAGTATTTTTGGCATTATTGGCTATAGTGGTGCAGGTAAAAGTACGTTAATCCGCTTGATCAATTTGTTGGAGCGTCCAAATGCTGGGCAAGTCATCATTCATCAAAAAGATTTTACTGCACTCAATGCCCGTGAATTGCGTCAAGAACGTGCCCATATTGGAATGATTTTTCAGCACTTCAATTTATTGCAGACCAAAACTGTGGCTGCCAATATTGAAATGCCGATGAAACTGTTAGGCTGGAACAAAGCCAAACGTGAAAAACGTTTAAATGAATTACTTGAGTTTATTGATTTAAAACATAAAAAAGATGCCTATCCTGATGAACTTTCAGGCGGACAAAAGCAACGTGTCGGTATTGCGCGTGCGCTAGCCAATCATCCTAAAATTTTACTCTGCGATGAAGCGACTTCGGCACTTGATCCGCAGACTACCAAATCTGTACTGGAATTACTGAAAAAAATTAACCGTGAACAAGGCATTACCATTGTAATGGTGACGCATGAAATGGATGTGATTGAATCGGTTTGTGATTATGTTGCAGTGATGGAACAAGGCAAAGTGATTGAAACAGGTTCAACCTTGGAAATTTTTAGTCAGCCGCAACACCCGACCACTAAAAGCTTCATTCAAACTGTGTTGCAGCAACAATTGCCTATCAATATTTTGAATAATCTGGAAAATCAAAATCAGCACAGCATTTATTGTCTGAAATTTTTAGGTAAATCGGCTCAGGAAACCGTGATTCAAGCTATCATTAAACAGTTTGATATTAGCCTGAATATTTTATTTGCCAATATGACCGAAATTGATGGTGCTGTGATTGGGCAAATGTTCATTCAATTACTCGGTGATACAAACGTCATTCAACAGGCGCTTGAGTTTCTGAAAGCCAATGGCGTTGAAGTTGAACAGTCAGGAATACAAGCATGAGAGATTTAATTGTACAGTGGCTGACTTCGGTAACCACACCTTTCTGGAAAAGCTCTTTATCTATTGACCAATTTGTTACGGCCTTACAAGAAACCTTTCATATGGTGTTCTTTGCCATGTTGTTTGGTTGTATCTGGGGCTTTATTCAGGGCATTACCCTTGTAGTGACTCGTCCGACAGGTATTTTACCAAACCGTGTGATTTATCACGGACTCAACCCGATTGTAAATGCACTGCGCTCCCTGCCCTTCATTATTTTATTGATTGCGGTGATTCCGCTGACTAAATTTTTAGTGGGTACATCCATCGGAACTTGGGCAGCCATTGTACCGCTGACCATTTATGTCGGCCCGTATATTGGTCGTTTGGTAGAAACTTCACTACTTGAAGTCAATGAAGGGATTGTCGAATCTGCACAGGCAATGGGTGCTACACCATTACAAATTATCTTCAAATTTATTTTACCTGAAGCACGCAGCTCACTCATTTTGAACCTAACTACAGCCACCATTAGCTTAATTGGCGCAACTGCGATGGCAGGTGCAGTCGGTGCTGGTGGCATTGGTGACCTTGCTATTTCTTATGGTTATCAGCGTTTTGATAGTAGTGTCGTGATGCTAACCGTGGTGGTCTTATTAATTTTAGTGCAATTGGTGCAAAGTTTAGGTGACTGGTTATCTAAACTCAGATAAATCTTTCATCTACACATCAGAAATAGATTCATCATTTAACCCCTTGCTACTCATAAGAGCATGTAAGGGGTTAAAACCGTACTCCTTCTCCATGCATGCTTGATTCACACCATATCAACATCCCAAAAACTGAAAATTTGATATACGGTCTAGGTCATCGAAAACCGTAGGAAAAACTTTGCAGCATGTTTTGTCTTGAGCAGAGCATGCTAAAATAACCCGTGATTTTTTAAGGGACTGATTCATGCGCTTTGTTCATTTAGGTATACATACAGAATTTTCGATTACCGAGTCGATTGTACGCATACCTGACTTGATTAAAGCTGCAGTCAATGAAGAAATGCCTGCTTTGGCATTGACCGATCTCTCTAACCTACACGCTGCCGTAAAGTTTTATGGCAAATGTTTGGGACAAGGCATCAAACCGATTTTAGGTTCAGTGCTGCGTTTAAATGATGCCGATCATCGTGTGACGCTATTGTCGATGAACAATCACGGCTGGCGCAATCTGACCGAACTGGTGTCGCGTGGCTATATTGAAGGTCAGCAACTCAATATCCCTTGCGTCAATAAAGCATGGATTTTAGAACAAGCCGATGATCTGATTCTGTTACTCGGCATTCAAAGTGATGTCGGCAAAATGCTGATCACGTCCAATCCACAAAAAGCCGAACCGTTGCTAGAAGAATGGATAGAAAAATTTGGTAATCGGGTCTATTTGGCGCTGACCCGTACAGATCGTCCCGATGAAGATGCTTTTATTGCCGAAGCGGTTAAATTAGCTAAAAAATATAATATTGGCGTGGTGGCACATAATGATGTGCACTTTGTCCGCCGTGAAGATTATGAAGCGCACGAAGCGCGAGTTTGTATTGCCGATGGTTATGTTTTAGGGGATAACCGTCGTCCTAAAACGTATAGTCCTGAGCAATATTTTAAAACTACTGCAGAAATGACGGAATTATTTTCCGACATTCCAAGTGCTATTGAAAACAGCTATCACATTGCCAAACGCTGTAACGTCACGCTGCAATTGGGTAAATATTTCCTTCCAGATTATCCAATTCCAGACGGACACACCATTGATACCTACTTCGCGCACCTATCCAAACAAGGTTTAGAAGAACGTCTAAATGTGCTCTATCCTGTCACACAGCGCGATGAAGACTGGGCAGAAATTCGCAAACCTTATGATGAACGAATTGAATACGAAATTAATATTATTAACTCGATGGGCTTCCCGGGTTACTTCCTCATCGTCATGGACTTTATTCAATGGTCTAAAAATAATGGCGTACCTGTTGGGCCGGGTCGTGGTTCAGGCGCAGGCTCATTGGTCGCTTATAGCTTAAAAATTACCGACTTAGACCCATTGCGTTATGAACTACTCTTTGAACGTTTCTTAAACCCAGAACGTGTATCCATGCCCGACTTTGACGTCGATTTCTGTATTGCAGGACGCGATAAAGTCATTGATTATGTGGCACGCACCTATGGACGTGATGCGGTATCACAAATTGCCACTTTCGGTACTATGGCCGCCAAAGGTGCGATTCGAGATGTCGCACGGGTTTTGGGCAAGTCTTATGGTTTGGCAGACCGTATTTCTAAACTGATTCCAACTAAACCTTTAGGGCTTAGTTTGGAAGAATCAATTGAAGCCGAACCACAGCTGAAAGATGTGGTGACCAATCCATCTAACCCAGACTATGACGATGCTTCAGAAATTTGGGAAATGGCTTTAAAACTTGAAGGCATTACCCGCAACACAGGCAAACACGCAGGTGGTGTGGTCATTGCACCAACCAAAATCACCGACTTTTCTGCGGTTATGTGCGATGCTGATGGAACCGCCCGTGTTGCACAATACGATAAAGACGATGTTGAATCGGCAGGTTTGGTCAAATTTGACTTCTTGGGTTTACGTAACCTGACGGTTATTGAAGATGCAGTACAAAATATCAATAAACGCATCCAAGCCGATACACCGCTAGATATTGCCCATATTCCATTGGACGATAAAGATGCCTATTTAGTCTTTGCCAATGCCAACACCACAGCGGTATTCCAGTTTGAATCCGTGGGCATGAAAAAGATGCTGAAAGAAGCACGCCCAAGCAAATTTGAGGAAATTATTGCCTTCGTGTCCTTGTATCGTCCTGGCCCGATGGATCTCATTCCAGACTTTATTCACCGTATGCACGGTGGCGAGTTTGAGTATCTGCATCCTTTGCTAGAAGGTGTGCTTGAACCAACCTACGGCATTATGGTTTATCAGGAACAGGTAATGCAGGCGGCACAGTATTGTGCAGGCTATACCCTCGGTGGTGCGGACTTACTACGTCGTGCTATGGGTAAGAAAAAACCTGAAGAAATGGTGAAACAGCGCCAAATCTTTATTGAAGGTGCTGCGAAAAAAGACATTGATGCCGCCACAGCCAACCATATTTTCGACTATATGGAAAAGTTCGCAGGCTACGGTTTTAACAAATCCCACGCGGCTGCTTATGCCCTCGTTGCCTATCAGACGGCATGGCTGAAAGCACATTACCCTGCCGAATTCTTGGCTGCGGTAATGTCGTCGGAAATGCAAAACACCGATAACGTGGTGTTCCTGATTGATGACTGTCGCCACAATGGTCTGGAAGTTTTACCACCTTCGGTAAATATGTCTTTGTATCATTTCCACGCCAGCGATGAACGCACCATTGTCTACGGACTTGGCGCAATTAAAGGCGTGGGCGAACAAGCCATGCAATCGGTGATTGATTCTCGCCAAAAAGAAGGTCCATACCGCGATTTATTTGACTTCTGTCATCGTATTGATTTGAAAAAAATCAACAAACGAACCCTTGAAGCCTTAATTCGTGCGGGTGCATTAGACTGTTTAGGCATCGAACGCTCAAGTTTAATGGCACAATTGCCAGAAGCGGTACAAGCGGCGGAACAAGCACGTTCCAACCGTGAAACAGGCATCATGGATTTATTTGGTGAAGTTGAAGAAGTACAACGTAAGCCTGCCAAACCTGTAAAACCATGGTCAGATGAAGTCCGACTTAAAGGTGAAAAAGACACACTTGGACTTTACCTCACTGGTCACCCGATTGATGTCTATCGCAATGAATTAAAAGCCTTTATTCCAAGTAAAATTAATGAACTGACGCCAACCCGTCGTGGCGTGACCACCGTCTTTGCAGGCTTGGTGGTGGATGTCGCCAACTTCCCAAATCGGATGGTGGTCACTTTAGATGATGGTACGGCACGTATTGAAGTATCTGCCAACCATGAGCGCTTCCAACGCTTTAAAGATATTGTACAAACTGAAAAAGTGGTGGTGATTGAAGGCGAAATTTACGAACGTGAAGGTTTTGACCGCCCAATGGGACGCTTAACCAAAGCGTTTAGCTTGAATGAAATTCGTCAAAAACGCGCCAATAGTATTCAAATTCACTTGCATGCAGAACATTTAAGCAAGACCTTGAGTCAAGACTTACAAAATATGTTGCTGCCTTATTGTAATGTGGATTTATGCACGCATATTCCTGTTTTATTGCACCTTGACTATGCTTATGCCACTGCAGAATTACATTTGGGCATTCAGTGGAAAATCGCACCCTTAGATGAAGCCTTGGTCAAATTGCGTGACTATTTTGGTAAAGAAAGCCTGCATATCGAATATCAAGTGAAATCCAAAGCCGCGAAAGCTGTCGATGTGGCGAAACCTGCATCGATTGCTCCACCACCTGCTGATATGAGCATGGATGATGCTATGGATTTATACCATACCGAAGTTGATCAATATTCTTAATTAAAAATTTAACCCATCTGGATTTGTTATGAGTCAAACCGACAATGCAGCTGTTGCCGCACACCTCTCCCACGTGCGTATTGTCATGGTGAATACCACCCTGCCTGCCAACATCGGTAGCGCCTTACGCGCCATGAAAACCATGGGGCTATGTAAATTGGTTTTGGTTGATCCAAAAACCTATCCGCATCCAGATATTGATGCTTTGGCGGCAGGTGCAACCGATTTAATTGAACAGATTGAAGTGGTTGAACAGCTCGAAGATGCAATTGCCGACTGCCATTTGGTCTTTGGCACCAGTGCACGTAGTCGTACTATTCCTTGGCCACTCTTAGATGCACGCCCTGCGGCAGAAAAGTCGTTAAATGCTGTGGCACAGCATGGGCAAAATGTTGCCATTATTTTTGGACGTGAAGATCGTGGTTTAACCAATGAAGAGCTGGCTTTGGCGAATTATCACGTGACGATTCCTGTCAATGAAGAATATGGTGTGCTCAATGTTGCTCAAGCCATTCAAGTGATTTGCTATGAAATGCGTATGGCTGCCATCGATATTGTCGGAAAAATTGCCGATCCTGCAGCGACGATGCAAGTGACAGATTCTGAAGCGATGCAATGGGATGAACCTTTGGTCAACCATGAACAAATGCAACAGTTCTATCCACATTTAGAAAAAATGCTGGCAGAAATTGAATTTATGGATCCAAAAAATCCACGATTATTGCCTTTGCGCTTGCGTCGGCTTTTCGGACGTATACAATTAGATCGTATGGAATACCATTTACTTCGCGGTATTTTTAGCCGCGTACAAGCAATGAATAACGGTTCATGGAAAAAATCTACATCAACACAGGACGAGGATCAAACTAATGCTTAAACAGCTCAAAGAAGACATTCAAGCTGTCTTCGCGCGCGATCCTGCTGCTCGAAATACACTTGAAGTCTTAACCACTTATCCAGGAATTCACGCTTTAATTATGCATCGTGTGGCGCATGAATTATGGAACAAAGACTGCAAGGGGTCGGCACGTCTACTCTCGTCATTTAGCCGTTTTGCTACAGGAATTGAAATTCATCCCGGTGCAAAAATTGGTCGTCGCTTTTTTATTGACCATGGCATGGGCGTGGTGATTGGTGAAACTGCTGAAATTGGTGATGATGTCACCTTATATCATGGCGTGACTTTAGGCGGCACAACGTGGAATAAAGGCAAACGTCATCCAACTTTGGAAGATGGCGTAGTAGTCGGTGCAGGCGCGAAAATTCTAGGCCCATTCACCGTACATAAAAATGCCAAAGTTGGCTCTAATGCGGTTGTGACCAAAGAAGTACCTGAAGGCGCAACTGCTGTGGGTAACCCTGCGCGCTTTATTATGAAAAATAAACCTGCCGATGATCAGGAAGCACGTCGTCGTGATTATGCTGCCAGTATTGGTTTCCAACCTTATGCAGCAACGCAGGACCAATCTGACCCAGTATTGGACGGCATGCGAGTATTACTAGATCGCTTGGAACAAAATGAAAAACGTATGAATTTATTATGTCAGCGTCTCTCTTTACTTGACCCAAGCTTTAAAAACCCACAGCAAAATGAACAACCTTATAGTGCAGAAGAATTAAAAATAATTGAAGATGTTAGACGTGAGTGTGAAGCACAAAGTAAATAGGGCTGTTTATTTGATCAATCCTACATACTTAAAAAAACTTCGTATCACTGTGTAACTAAGCCCCCTCAATTGTATTGCATGTTCGGAACAGATTTCTTAGACTGACCGACATGCAATATTTTAATCCGACACAATCACCTCTCACTTTTAAAATAAATTGAACGGAAGAACACCATGACTCTTAAGCCTTTGGCACTCAGTATTCTAGCCGCAACGCTCGTTAGCGCCTGTGTTGCACCACCAAAACAAGAAGTAAAACCACCTATCGTATTTACCGAACCTGAATTAAGTGCACCATTCTATGCCTTAAATCCATTTAATTATGATGCCCCACCACCATTTGAAATTAACCTACAAAAAGCAGCAGCACAGCCTGTGACTAAAATGGTGGTTACTAACCCAAATGATCCAAGCAAAAGCATTACCTTAGATCAAAACAAATTGATTGTACCTACGGTCAATAACAATGCCCGTAGCTTGAAGTTTGCAGTTTTGGCAGGTGAAAACGAAATTGACATCACCGAAATTGATGACTTCTTACAATTGGTCGAAGGCAAAGCACGTCACTATCCACCACGTTTTAGCGAACGTCAGGAACGTCGTGGTTTCGAGGCAAAGCTCAAAGAATTGACTCAACAATTAGACACTTTGGCAGCCAATGAAAATGCCTCTTTTGATATTTTGATGCGTGCATTTAAAGCCAGTGTTATGGCACGTAATCTAGACTTAGGCTCTGTTTACACCACACGCTCACTTAACTATGCGCAGCGTATCTTAAAAATTAATCAGGAAGATGCCGAAGCGAATTTCTGGTTTGGTTTCGGTCTGTCTGAAGGTGGCGGTCATCGTGAAGCCATTCCTTATTTAGACAAAGCCATGAAAGCAGGTGTGCAGGAAGCTTATTTGTCTGCGGCAAACAATTATATTGCCATGGAACAAAAGAAAAATGCAGTACAAACTTTGAAAAACTATAAAATCAAATACCCGCAAGAAGCCGAAGTGGCTGACCGTTTGATTGCTGAAATTGAAAAGCAAGGTCGCTGGAATGTGTGGCAAGTGATCGCACCACGCACTTAATAAAAAATCGATACAAAAATACCTAAAAATAGACCGTTTCGACGGTCTATTTTGCTTTCTACGCAATTGAAAAAGCTTTAAAAAAACGTATGATGGAAAAAAATCTTAAAAATTAAGCCAGACTTTCCATGAATAAAATTGTGATTGCTGCATTGCTCAGTACAACACTGCTGTCTGGTTGTCAGGTGGTCAGTGTTAAAAATCAGGCGTTAAAAGTTAGTATTGCCAATGAACGTGATAGTATTTTATCGCGCAAAAAACTGAGTGAAGCCAGTTTAAATGTCTTGTCGATGACAGGACGTGAAGCCAATATTTGTGCCGAAAAACCTGAAGAATGTGTGAGTGCACTCAAGCAAATCCCACAAATTCAGGATGAACAACTGCTCTCAACCGCCAGTGAATTATATTTAGCGAAAGCGATTGAACTGGAAAATTCATCGTCCTGTAAAATCAGTATTCTGAACAGTAAAAGATCGGAAGAACAACAAAAAATTCATCAGGCCAATTATGAACAATGTTTAGATCAGCAATTGCACATGCTCGATCAAAGTATTCGTTATAGTTACGCCTACATGTTTAAAACCAAACGTGCGCCGCAAGACCGTCTTTTTGATAACAGACAAGTCCAAATTCGGGATTTTTATAATCAGGCGATTGCCAAATTGGTCAGCAGCTATGCGCTGCGCTATAAACACGATGAATTGCAACAACAAATTCGTGTTGGCAACAGCATTTATGACATTGATTTTGAGTACTACCCGCAGCTGAAACAACAAAAAATTCAGCAGTTGATGTCAACCTATAACCTGAACTTTTCGGGTTTGCGCTCGGTCACGCGCCGTGATGGTTTTGGGTCTGAATTTCTGGTGGTATTGCCTGAAAATCCAAACGATGATCTGAGCAAAAGCAAATATATTATTGATCCGCTAAAATATGATTATCCTGCAGGAAAAAATCCAAATATTCACCAAGCTCGCTATTTAGCCGCGACAATCACTGCAGAACCACATAGCGCCAATTCCATTGAAGATATTTTGAATCGGCCGCATTTTAAGCTCAAGGCTTATGATCCGTATAAATATGAATCTGCCCAAATTGCACAAAAGAACTACCCGCTTGCAGCTAACTTTTCTGCACCTTATGGCTTGTGGTTAGCGCAAAATAATTTAGGTAAATCGGCTTATTTATCCTTAATTGATCGTGAAGAACGACTCAGTATGCCGCATTTGTACTTACTTGAGCCGTATAATCCGAATAAAAAAGTCATTGTCCTCATTCATGGTTTGGCCAGTAGCCCCGAAGCGTGGATTCGCTTAACCAACGATATTATGGGCGATCCTGTATTGCGGGAAAACTTTCAAGTCTGGCAAGTGTTTTACTCGACCAATATGCCAATTTTAGAAAGCCGTTTCCAAATTTATGCCTTGCTTCAACAAGGCTTTAAACAGGTCAGTCCTTCTGCTGCAGCCAAAAAAGATGCTGTAGTAATTGGACACAGCATGGGTGGTATTTTGGCACGTTTGTTGGTCAGCGATACTGATTTAACTCAACCTGCCATGCAAATGCTTAAAAACCGACGTCTGGAACGCTTTAAATCTGATCCTTTGTTGCAAGCACGTTTGCGCCTTAAACCCATCACCAATTTTAACCGTGCAATATTCTTGGCTGCACCGCATAAAGGTACAGAGTTTGCAGACCGCTGGTTCACCCTTGCAGCACGTAAAGTCATTCGCTTACCGACTGCATTTTTAAGCGCGTTTGCGGATACCTTGCAGCAACATGAAGTCGATTTAAAAAATCTAACCAAAGAAATTGGGCATGGCGTCATTCAAAATGGACCGAGTGATTTAAGTAAAAATTCCAAATTTACGGAATTAACTGAAGATATTTTGCCTGTCAAAGGATTTAAATATCACAGTATTATTGGCAATAATACCGACAGCACTGAGCATCTGTTAATGAATGACGATGTGGTGCATTACAACAGTGCCCACTTAGATGGCGCTGTTTCAGAAAAAATTATTAAAGGCGGACATTCCATTCAGGAAACGCCAGAAGCTGTATTGGAACTGCGACGTATTCTTAGATTACATTTGCAAGATTTAGGCTTGTATAAACCGTAATCCGTCACGGCAAATAAAAAACCGAAGTCTAAGTGGCTTCGGTTTTTTATCTATCATGCTATTTCTCAGCAGTATTAGATTGGTGCTTGTCCCCAATAAGCTTTGGTCAATAAGGCCTCTAATTCGGCATAGTCATATTCGCGTGGATTATAATATGGACTATCGCAGATAATACGTGCCACTTGGGCAGGTGCTGTTTCGGGTAATCCTAAATCTTTAAGTGCCATTGGAATATTCAATCTTTGGTTAAGCTGATAAATCGCCAAGCCCAACTGTTCCCGATCTGACACATTTAAAGCCGCTGCCAGTTGATTCATTGCAGCAATATCTGCATGTCGGTTGTAATGCACTGAATACGCCAACACAATGGCGTGGGTTTGCGCATGTGGTAACTGATAGCGTCCGCCCAAGCTATGGCAAATTTTATGATGAATTGCCATACCCACCGAACCCAAACACACACCTGCCAACCATGCGCCATATAAAGCATGTTCACGTGCCTGCATATTATGAGGCGCTTGCACAATTTCAGGTAAAGCCTGTGCCAGTTGAGTAATCGCCTCTAGCGCCATTAAACTTACAATGGGATTTTTATCCTGTGCATATAATGCCGCAACTGCATGTGCCATCGCATTCATACCCGAACATACCGAAATTTCAGTGGGTAAGTTGAGTGTCAATTCAGGATCATAAATCACTACTTTAGGCAAAACTTGAGCTGCTTTGCCTGTGGTTTTCAGCTGGTTTTCGGTGATGCCATACACCGCAGTCATTTCACTACCTGCATAAGTGGTCGGAATTGCAATAATCGGTAAATGGGTTTCTAAAGCAATTGCTTTGGCTAAACCAATCGCAGAGCACCGCCGAGTGCCAAACAGCAATCGACCTTTAAACGCTGCACATCTTGAATGGCTTGATCGGCAACTTCTTTTGGCACATGCATCACCGCATGAGGATAGACCGCTACAGCCATGTCTTGGATTAGTGCCAATAAACGCTCGCCTGCGGCTTTTTGCCCTGCAGTGGCAATAGTTAAAATACGCCTATAGGTATAAGATCGTAAAATCTCTTGAATTTTTTGCAGATGACCTACGCCAAAATGAACATTGATTGGCAATACCTGATAATGGAATGCTTACATGTTATTAAACTTAAATATTGTCTTTAGATTTTAATAGCATTTAACTATGACTAGGCTGCTGAACAGCCCAATTCTGCAACGCTGCTTTGCAAATATTCAAATAAAACTCAAAACCAACTGTTTTGCTGTAAACACAAAAACCCATGATCGCATGGGCTTTTGGATCATTAAAATTAAATGCGATGAATCATCTATCAATTTTAATGTAAAGAAAACTTATACTTTTGTGCTTAGTCTATTTCTTTTAGGCACACTGCAGACAAAATTGGAATACCAAAACATGGAAGCAACAATAAAATCCAGTATTCCACGACGGTAGCTTCACCACTGATCATATTGATGAATAATCCACCAATGATTAATACCGCTGCAATTAAACCCAGAAAAATTCCAAAAAATCTTGCAGGCATTTGACGTCCCCTGAACAATCGAACAAAAGTGTTAGATCTAGTATATACCTTATAGTTGAATAAGATATGACTTTTTGATCAATTGATGACTTAAATTTTATTAGGATTTAAACACCTGATTTAAAATGTTTTTATAGAAAATCACAACGATATTCGATCAGACACATTTCCTAACAATAATAAAATCTTATTAAATATATAATATTATATTATATAAACTCAAAATAAATGAGTGTGGATGAATGAAAACACCAGATCAACTAATCACTGAAGCCAAAAGTGAAATTACAGAAATTAGCGTGCAAGAATTGCATGAAAAATATTTGCAACATCCCGATATTATTTTGATTGATGTACGAGAACCTGAAGAACATCAGGCTTGTGCAATAGACCGTGCAGTGAATTTTCCACGCGGCATGTTAGAAATGAAAATTGCACAACACCCTGTAGTAAACCACTATTGCGATGTTGAACGTGCTCTTACCAATCTGGCTGAACGAGATATTTACTTACTTTGTGGTACTGGTGCGCGTTCTGCACTTGCCACTCAAGCCTTACAAAGAATGGGTTTCGAGAAAGTCTATTCAATGCAAGGTGGTATGCAAGCTTGGCTGGAAGCAGGTTTTCCGACAGTTTCTTTTACAAGATGATACTAGGGTCTGTTGAATGCTTAAATAACGCTCAATATTAGGTTAAATATTAATTAAAACTTCGTGTAATACTTCAATATTTATCATTGTCATTTTTGTTATAGTATTACATGAATAAATTGAATAAAAGATTGATACAGTGTTTATGATGTGGGGCAGATTGCTAGGATTATTTGCAATCTTGTTACAAGTCGCTGTGTTCCTACAGCCTTTATTGCCAGAGAAACAACATTTTTCCTCTGTCTGTGAAACTATTGCCCAAGCATTATTTTTAGAACGCACCGCACCCCATTCTTCGTATTCATCTACACACCATGAAACTGCGACTCATGTTGCATTCGGACTTGAAAGTTCACACGAACATGCATCATCTGAAGATGCGGCGCATACAGATCATGAATGTGAATACTGTCTAGTTTATAGTTTTGCACTACCATTATTTGAAAACAAAATCAGACCAATTTTAGTCCGAACGCAAATTCGGGTTTTGTCTTTTAAAACATCGTTTACACCAACACTATTTCAAGCTGAGCCGCTTTTTGTTCTGCCACAAGGTCGTGCCCCGCCCCACTTTGACTCTTGAATTTTCTTATCATTTCTTACAGTGTTGCCATCTTTGCTTCACTCTAAAGTGTAAATTTTGCAGTATCAAATTTATGCAGCTGTAGGACAATACTTATTTTAATAACTCATTGACTTGTTTATTCGACCCTAAGGAGGAGATAACTATGCATCTGCTTCAACACAGTCATAATCATGTGAATCATACTGTAGAGCAAACGGCTTGTTTGGATTTAGCACAACAGATCATTAAAGTTCGGCAAAAAATGAATATTTCACAAACTGAACTTGCGGCAAAATTGTGTATCTCTGCCCGAACTTTAGAAAGTTGGGAACGTGGTGTTCGTCAACCCTCGAGTTCTGCTCAAGCATTAATTCGATTATTTATTAAATCGCCACAATTTGTGTTAGAAAATTTGGCATAAAGCACTTGATAATTATGAATTAAAGCAATGTAAATCAATAAAGAAGCTCCCAAGGGAGCTTCTTTGGTCAAAAGATTTGAAGCATCATTTTGATATACATATAGAATGAATACCCTTGCTGTTTTCATAGCTCTATATTCAAAAATATAATAAAGATATGAATTTATATTCAAATACAAGAATATAACTTTTCAATATACTGCCGCATATATTGTTTTTACTCGATCTATATTCTCATGAAATATCTATCTTCTTTTATCTCAATTGCTGTTATCGCACCTTTGTTTTCAACATCTGCTTTTGCAACAACAGGATATTTCATGCATGCATATAGTGCGAAATCTCAAGGAAATGCAGGCACAGCCATTGCCAATTTTCAGGACAGTCTGACTATTGCAAGCAACCCAGCGGGTTTGAGCTGGTTAGATAAGCGTGTTGATGCAGGTTTAACTATTTTCTCTCCAGATCGTGAGTCTGAAATTACAGGAAATGGTTATGGAGCAAATGGTCAGTATGATGGCAATAGCCGTAAATACTTTGTAATTCCAGATCTAGGTTATGTTCACCCAGTGAATGAACAAGTCACTGCGGGTATTGCGGTTTATGGCAATGGTGGCATGAATACCAATTATAAAAATAATCCTTATGCAGTTTATGATAATACAGGAAGCGCAGGTATTTCATTAACCCAAGCCTTTATTTCACCTGCTTTATCTTGGAAATATGCAGAAAATCAATCTATAGCTTTGGCTGCAAATATTTTATATCAACGTTTTAGCGCACAAGGTTTTGCTGGTGATGTATTTGGTGGTGCTTCGTCCAACGATGCAGCAATTAGCGACCGTGGCAATGACGATTCATACGGTGTAGGTGCACGTATTGGCTGGTCTGCAAAACCAAATGAGAAACTGACCCTTGGTGCAAGCTATTCATCTAAAATTAATGCCAGCCGCTTTAAGAAATATGAAGGTTTATTTGCCAAACAAGGTGATTTTGACGTACCTGAAAGCTATGGTGTAGGTTTAAATTATCAACTTACCCCTGCTTTATCAGTCGCGACAGATTACTTACGCATTAATTATTCAGATGTAGATTCTGTTGGCAATAAACTGGATCAATTATTCGCAAACAATAAATTTGGCACAACACAAGGTCCTGGTTTTGGATGGGATGACATCAATGTCTATAAAATTTCAGCGACTTATCAAGCCTCAGAAAAACTGACTTTACGTGCGGGTTATAGCTATAACGATCAGCCTGTTAAAAATGATCAAACCTTCCTAAATATTTTGGCACCAGGTGTGGTACAAGAGCATTTAAGTGTTGGTGCAACTTGGCGACTCGATGATCAACAAAATGTAAGTGTGGCTTATACACACGCACTCAAAGAAACAGTGCAAGGTAACAACTCTGTCCCCGCTGATTTTGGTGGTGGCGAAGCCAATTTAAGCATGAGCCAAAATATTTTGGGCGTGTCATATAGTTTGAATTTTTAAATTCTACATAGCTTGAGTTTGAATAATAGCTTGCCATGATCTGAAAAGATGATGGCTTTTTTTACTTTGATTGTGATGAAGTTTTTCCAAAGTACGGCTTTAGCTAGAAATAAGACCATGCAAAGCATAATGTTACAACATGCACTACTTTCTAAATGAATCCATAGAAAACAATCAAATTTCGATGCTTTTTATAACGATGAATTACACGAAAAACTCAGTAAAATTCAGCCAAATGACACAATAATTTTCACTTTTAACTTCGCAAATCATACATTTTCAACAGCTAAGCTCTTTGAGCTATGCGATATCATTTTTGAAACTGTCGGTTTAGATTTTATGGGCGATATTTTTTATGGCTGTGTGCTCACTAACACACCAGATCAATTGAATATTATCCATTTAAAAGCTTAAACCGCTCGATGTTCGACTCGTTAGAGAGCGAGCAACAATGACATGCAGGTTCACTAATTTGACTAAGATGGCGTAAAATAAGCTAGTCACATACTTACACTTAAATTACGCTTCAAATTAAAGGACT
Organism: Acinetobacter sp. YH01004; assembly: GCF_013420455.1. Taxonomy (NCBI): domain Bacteria; kingdom Pseudomonadati; phylum Pseudomonadota; class Gammaproteobacteria; order Moraxellales; family Moraxellaceae; genus Acinetobacter; species Acinetobacter sp. YH01004. Next base: position 116,067 of record NZ_VOXZ01000006.1, on the reverse strand, counting down.
TCAACTGCATGAACATGACAGAAATCATGGCTGATCTATCTTCACACACTCCAATGATGCATTAGTATCTAACTATTGATTTTATTATGTTTTTTATAACCAATTAAGATTTCGTACACTAAAAGGTATACATAATAAAAAAGCATGCCTCTAAGAGCATGCTTTTCCGTTTAAATCTTCTATCAGTAACTCTATCATATCATGCTGATGTTTTTCTATACTCGCTTCATTCCACTCAGATTCGTTCTTCTCAACAACCTGCATCATCAACTCTAACTTTAAACTGATTGGTGCTTCCGTATGCTTCCTTAGCCAATTGGCTTTTTGAATCGGCATATCATTAGTAAGTGAAGAGTTTTCACTTTGATTCACTAAACCTAAATTACCTAGACTATCTCGAACCTGCAGTGGTAATGGATCACCGACCTTAGGCTTTTGCGGATAAAAATGCTCAATTGAGTCCTTATAACTAAAGTAAAATTTAGCATGATTCCCTTTTTCCTTTTTTAACAAAAGGTAATCTAAATAGTTAAAACAGAAGTAAGGAATCTTCCCATAAGTAAACTGCGTTTTTACATCTTCTACAGTGACTGCTGTATTGCACTCAAATTCATTGCCATACATGAAACTTTCATAGTCTTGCTTTGTACTTAAGTACCGCTTCTTGATCAAAGTACGTGCCAAATTTTCCACAAATGCAAAATAGGTATTTAAACCAATTCCTTTGTCACTATGATCTATGAGCCAATATAAAATGCTCAACAACCAATTCTTACGTGCATGTGTTGGGTAGGAAACATGAAATGCAGATAGAAGCATCACGAGGTTTCTTTGACCACCTTCTAATGCTAATTCATTTTCCCCCTCAGCTTCAGATTGTGAAAAGGTATTCACATAGCTCACATTACCAGAACTATAGTATTTAGGTTTCTTGAGTGACCAACCTTTGTACTGAGGACTATTCTCACGTTTGATGACATACAGATCGAATAGATATCGTGTTTTTAAAAGCAGGTAGATAAAGTCTTTTGCATGACTTGCATCTACAATCATGCGTTTAAAGCTTTCTAATAAAGTCTTGTCATCAAGTGCAATCTTGCTAGCGTCGCCATCTTTCAACTGCCTTCTGACATAAATCTTCAAAACCTGCATCAGGAAGTTGGGATAATCAATGATGCTTGCAAAACGTTCGCTCGACTCTTCATTTGTCTTCTCACTAACAGGAACAAGATTAAGCTTTAGAATTCCTTCCAAAGTGAGCTTATCCCCATATGAGCGCTTCCCTTCAGTACTCGTATCTTTCGATGGAGTTTGTATAGGCAGGCATGACTTAAGGTCTTCATAGTCTTTGGCACACCATTCATGATATGAACCACCAAATATTTGCTTTCTATCTGTGGGGTTAAAACCATATGCCACATATTTATACATATCCTGACATGCTGACCAAACTTGATGAACAACATGACGGTCTGCATCCTCAGCACTTAACAAGCTCAGAAAATGTGCCTTAATGACTTCATGCGCTTCTAACTGTTCCCCACGGTTATTAAGTGCATCAAAATAATGCGTCACATCTGCAAGCTCTGGAATCATTGTGCGTAAAATTACCACGCGATCTAATAGATAGTTTGCAAACTTTTCAAGCTCATCTTCTTGGACAAGCTTGAGCCATTCTTCCTGAATAATGTGATAACCTCTGAGAATAGCGTGATCACCATATTGTGCATTCAATCGATCTATTTCTTTTTCAACAGATTTATCACTGACAAATTTCCATAATGAATTTAAAAGAATTTCTGACTTTTCACGGCTTTCAAAACTTAATCGTATGCTATTAAATTGATCGAGTTGTGCATTTTTAAGTTTAGACTTTAAGAATAAAGCCATAAGATTTAAGGTTGTAAACCGTTGCTGTCCATCTAGCACTTCAAAGTAATGCTCTTTTTTTGCGACCACCAAACTACCGATATAATAGTTTTCAGGACTGGTCTGTAACTTTAGATAATAGTCATAAACATCCTGTATTAATGCTCGGATCTGTGGTCTTCCCCAAGCATAATTTCTTTGGTATACAGGGATTTGATACTTCACATCCTCACTCAACAATTGTGAGATGGTATATGGTTGTGTTTGCTCTGTAGACATCATCCCTGCTCCGCCATGCATTTCATTTCTCTAAACAGCTTCTTAATGCCTTCAACTTTACTTTTACTACTTTTCTCACTTATATCATTTGAACCAATATAGATATTCAAGGAAAAATTAAAGAAGTCTTTTGGTCGTAATGATTGATCCAAACGCCTAAAGAGATTCTGACCTATCACATGGTTCTCAATACTGGACTCATAGATGCTAGATTGCTTAAGGCGTAAACTGTATGCCCAAATAAATCCTATCTCCAAAGCACTCGAAAATTCCGCTTCACCAAAGCGATCATAGTAAGCCAACAAAAAAGCATTGAGCACTTTTCGGACATAGCCATCACCTGTTCTGTTCCTACCCGTATACTCATAGCCTTTAGAATTCTCAGTGCCATTAATGACTGTCCAAATTTTTTTCGACATTGCTGTGGTTAATAATGGCTCCACCCAATCATCATGATCTCGTGGATTAAGCAACGCTAAAGCTTTGCTTTCATAATGGCTAAACCACTCAAAAAAACGTCGCCCATTGATCATGGTTTGGGTGATTTGAAATGGGTAAGCCAAATGTATGTTATCTACCTTACGGAAGCGATCATTGTTGTACTCATCAACCATACTGTGCAAGATACGATATGACTGGCTCAGTGGAAACTGATCTTCCTGATGCAGTGACAAACCTTTAAAACCCTCCACCTGCTCTTTACCAAAGTGGAATGCCTTTTCCCCATTAGTCCATTGTCTGATGGGATAGAGGAAATGAGAAAATATCCGATGGACATCCTTTTCATTCCTTTGCTCCCATTGCTGAACGGCTTTCGTTTTCAACTCAGCTTCTGATGGATCAAATTCTCGCAGATGATATGCCTTCAACAAATCATGTGGATGAAGATCCAATCCTCTCGAGTTCTGTGAATCAAAGAATTGAAAAGCCTCTGACAGCTTGCTTAACTCAACAATAACAAACTCACATTTGGTCAGCAGAATATCAATATATTCCTCTAAGGGCTTTGAGCGTGGCTTATCGATGAGCTTTTCAACCACATCATAATTTCGGCGTAAGTTTTCTTGACTCATGCGACACGCAGGAATCTCTAAACTGAACTCAGGAAGAATCAACCTGTTTAATTGACTTTTTCTCGCTTGCAAGGCATGCCAAATTAAATAAAAGGTTAATGTCCGTTGTTGTCCGTCCACAATATTTTTTTTAACATCAGGTAACTTGTGTTGGACAATCATTCTGAGATGATGCTGATTGCAATCATTATGGTTCTTCGTGCGAATGATCAAAGTAGGCTTGTGTAGAACAATTGTCCCTAGGCGATACTTATAACGATCATCATCACGATTCTTTGCCGTAATACCCGCAACAAAATAATCTAAGTCATCAAACAGCGTTCTGACATGCTTCTCTGTCCACTTATAAGGACGTTGATAATCAGGAATACTTAAAGCTTGTTGGTAAAGTTCTTTTAATGAGATAACTCTCGGCTCTAAAGTTGCTATGGTCATGTTTTTTCAATCTTAATTTCTAAATGTTCATCATGCAGATTGCTCAAAATATTCTGATAAATTTGATAATTGTCAGAATCCTTTATGACAAAAACCACCTCATCAATGAACGAATAATCTGGCAAAGTGGACAATACTGTTCCTATGGCTATTTCTGCTGCCAATTGCTTTGGGAAAGCATAAACACCTGTAGAGATGGAGGGGAATGAAACTTTTTTAGCTCGTACTTCATTTGCTTTGATCAAAGCATTTGAATATGCACTACACAGCAAATCTGCTTCATTATGATCACCATTCAACCATCTTGGTCCAACGGCATGAATAATATATTGTGCCGGCAAGTCACCTGCGATCGTTACCTCTGCCTGTCCCGTAGGACATCCACCTTTTAGCTTGTTTAACTCTATACAGGCTTGCTTCATCAGTAGTCCTGCTTTCTTATGGATTACGTAATCTAAACCACCTCCACCTAGTAGCGACTTATTCGCAGAGTTCACAATAGCATCCACAGCAAGCTTAGTGATATCCTCTCGTACTAACAGTATTTTTTTTCGTTTATTCATTTATATTGCTTTCAAGTATATTTTCATGAAAAGTAAATTCTTAATAAATAAAAACAAAATCATATGCCCACATAAAACTTTTCAATCAGCTTTCGGGTCTTGACCAGCAAATTGCTAAAAATGCTCTCCCGTTCAAACAGCTTAACCTTATAGTTTGGTAAGTCCTTCAACTCTTCTTTACGTGGTAGGCGTTTGGTGAACTCATAATGCTCCAGAACCTGCTTCATCGCTTCTGGTTTCAGGTTTTCTTCTTTACAAAGATGCTGATAGGCCTGTTCTTTTTCAGCATCCCAGAACTGAGCAAAAGCCGTTTGGACGCTTTGACCATTGATCATCTTAGGCATGTTTTCTTCAATGAATTTTTGAATGAGGTCTTGCTTATCGTGCAAGCTAATATCGCTACTGATTAAGTCATAAATTTGCGCTTGGTACTTCTGACGTTTGTCCTCTGAGTCCGTATCAACAACAAGCTGTAGGAGGTTGATGATATAACCAACATTAATGCGATCACTGTGCAGTAAATCCAGTTGAAAATCGACATCATCCAGTACCGATACTTTTTCTTTCTTGGTGGTCTTTCTAACGGCACGACATAGGTCAGCATACTTGGAAGCAAAGTTGGCAAAGTGCTGTTTATCTAATGCGGTTTGATCCTGGTCATATTCAATGAAAGTTTGTAGCTGGGCGTTGTAGCGCATCACTTCACGGAAAGCTTTAATAAATTCCAGTTGCTGTTCTTCAGTGACAAGATCATCGACTGATTGGTAATTAGGCGTTAAGGCAAACAATTTGCTCACCGCTGCTTGGTAATCCTGTTCGATTTCCGCATAGCTGGGAACAAGTACAATCTTGGTCGTTTCTTTATTAGAAAATAGCGCCAGCGCTTCATCCGTTGCACGTTTTAGGTTACGGAAACAGATGATATTGCCAAATGGTTTTTTATCGTTATAGACACGGTTGGTGCGTGAGAATGCTTGAATCAAGCCATGATATTTTAGGTTTTTATCGACATACAAGGTATTTAACGGCTTAGAGTCAAAGCCCGTGAGGAACATATTGACCACGATTAGAATATCAATCTGTCTGTTTTTTACGCGCTGTGCAATATCGCGGTAGTACGCATAAAATTGATCGCCAGAATTGTAGTTGGTTTTAAACTGCCGGTTGTAATTGGCAATGTAGCGATCCAGCTTATCCCGACTGGATGAATTGACCTGAGTTGGAATATCTGCGGCTTCTTCATGAATTAAGCCATTTAAGTCATCAGTCGGTACAGCCTCATTTGCCGCATAGGAAAAGATGGTGGCAATGGTCAACGGTTTAAATATCCGACCTTGTGCTTCATCTTCAATTTGCTTTTCAGCCTGCACCTTTTCAAAGAGGTCGTAATATTGGGTCAGTGTTTCGACCGAACTGACACAGAACATTGCGGTAAATTCGCGATTACGAGTTTTGGTATCGTGAATATTGACAATGTAGCGGGCAATCATTTCAAGGCGTTGCGGATTGTCATACAGTTCTTTGGTATCGATGCCTTCTACATCCTCCTCATAACTTTCATTCGTCGCCATGCCTTTGGCGGTGTATTTGCCACGATAATCAATCTGGAACTGCAAGACGTTACGATCACGGATGGCATCGACAATCACGTATTTATGCAAACATTCATTAAACAGGTAGTCTGTGGTGAGTTTTAAACCTGCTTTGCTTTGGCTGTTCTTTTCAAAAATAGGCGTACCGGTAAAACCAAACATTTGTGCATTGCTGAAGAATTTTTTGATGTTCTGATGGGTCTCACCAAATTGACTGCGATGACATTCATCAAAAATAAACACCACTTTTTTATTTTTAAGATAATCAATCGATTCTAAATAACGGTCGGTACTGATAGCTCGATTGAGTTTTTGGATGGTGGTCACAATCAGTTTGTCATGACGTTGATCCAGCTGTTTCACCAAGGTCGATGTGTTATCGGTGCTGTCGACGCTATCGGCTTTAAAAGCATTAAATTCGCGTGAGGTTTGCGTATCGAGGTCGTTACGATCGACCACAAACAGGACTTTTTCTACATCAGGCATTTGCATGATGATCTGACTGGCTTTAAAAGAAGTCAGGGTCTTGCCTGAACCGGTAGTGTGCCAGATATAGCCGTTCTGATTGGAGTTTTGCACATGCTGCACGATTTTCTGTACTGCATAGATCTGATAGGGACGCAGCACCATCAGGCTTTTGGTGGTTTCCAGCAGTACCATATACTGGGTCAGCATTTGGGTTAGATGCCGCTGATTTAAAAACGTATCGGCAAAGTCGACAATTTCATTGATGTGTTTGTTGCTGACATCGGCCCAGGGAAAGGCAAATTCAATGCCGGTCGTGCCGTTGGAGTAGTAACGGGTATTGGCACCATTACTAATCACAAACAACTGGATAAAGCCAAATAGCCCTTGCCCAGCCCAATACGCTTCACGAGTATAACGCTGAGTCTGGTTAAAGGCTTCGGCGATTTCCATGCCGCGTTTTTTCAGCTCGATCTGTACCAAAGGCAAACCATTGACCAGTAAGGTCACATCAAAACGGCTGGTTCTGCCATTATAGTCGCGGTGGTCGATGGTGATTTGATTGGTGACTTGATAAATATTTTTGCTAGGATCATCAGACAGGAAAAAAAGGTGTTTACTGGTTCCATCATCAAATTTGACTGGAAATAGATCACGCAGATTCTTGGCGCGTTCAAACACGGTGCCCGTGTTTAAAAAACTGATGACTTGTTTCCATTCAGTTTCTGACAGGGGCGCAAGTCCATTGGCGCGTTCGACTTGGGTTTTGAGGTTAGACAGTAGCTGGCTTTCATCCTTGAGCGTGACTGAGGCATAACCCAATTGCTTAAGCTGGCTAATCAGTTCGTTTTCAAGTTGGTATTCGCTTTGTACTGTCATTTCCTTCCCCTCTGAAATCTTAAATTATTCACTTCAATGTTTGTTTAATTAAACTCAAGATATATTCTAAATTTTCTGTATCTGACACGATCACCTCACAATCGCCATTGCCCCAATGTCCAATATTGGTAACATCTTTCGCGAGCTGTTTCGGGTCATCCAGTTGATTAAAAGGCATATTCAGCCAAATGCGAATTTGCTTTGTCCCGATACTCATATAGACATAGTTACGCTTACCCTTTCGGAAGGCAATGTACATTTTCTTGGGATGAACATCTAAATCGGTGGTTAAGCCCAGAATTGAGTTCCTGAATTGCTCATATAGCTCTTTGATGTCATCGGACTTATCCGCCAAGTGATAGGCTTCATCATATTGCTGGATTTCTTTGGCAATCTTTTGAATATCTTCAGACTCAACCTTTTGCACTTGCTTGATTGAAGGGGCTGATTTGGCTTTCTGCAATGAATTGACTGAAACAATTCCACCTTGATAGCGTTTGATTTCCCACAGCTCAATGCCCAAATCTTTAAAATTGGTGGACTGCTTTTGATAGTCGGTAAAGCTCGGTGAGACAAAGATGATTCGACTTTGTGACCAATCCACATCCTGACGTTTCAGCTGGTTGCTCTGGCTCTCATTGTACTCAACGATAAAATCTGCCTTATAGTCGAGCATCAGATTCAGATAAGAAACGCCTTGATCGATCACGCTATAATTGCGTTCTCGCTTATATTCGATAATTACGAAAGCTTGGCTTTCAGGATCGAAAGCCAGTGTATCAATACGGTTATTTTTAATGGTGAATTCAGACTTGATGAATTCCAGACCTGTAAAACTGTAAAGATTGTTTTCAAACAGGCTTTGAATTTCTCTTTCCAAACGAAAAGGATCTTCTGTAAGTTCTACTAATGACTGTGCTTGGGTTTGATAAAGCTGCATTAAAAATCTCGAATTATTTATTCTTCAAATGTTTGTCTAAGCGGATTCCTCAAAGAAACGCTATATAAAAGTTTTAATCTCTCAATTGTCATTGGAATACCATTTTCGGTTTTATGCAGCATTGCATGACAATTTGGGCAGACAGGTCTTAGATCTTCTTTAGGATCAACCTCATACTCTTCACCAATCGTATTTAATGGCTCAATATGATGTACATGGATAAAATTTTTAGCAAATGAGCCATAGGTATGTTCAAAGCTCATGCCACAGACATAGCAACGAGTCCCATAAATGGCAATACATTCAGCTCTCGCTTTGGGACATCTCTCATAGCCATTTACAGTAACAGTTAGTTTTTTGCCTTCAAAAAATTTGGGGCTATTCACACCTGCTTCATCAGGATAGTTGGTCTCTTCAACATTACTAAACTGGTCAGCAATATAACTAAGCAATTTTTTATGTGCTTCAACCTTATCTAAAGATTTACCTTTTACAAATTTAGTGGTCTTATGCGACTGCAAAGTATCTTTTGGTGTGATTAGACCTAGTTCGGCTAAATATCGTCTAGACAGTGATGCTTTCTCAACTTTTTCAATTGGTTGAATTAGAAAGTAATCACCTTTATATGCCTCTAATTCTTTTTGATCTAACCAATATTCTCTATCTTTTTCTGGCAAATCAGATTGACCTGCAAATCCAACAACTTGATATTGATATTGAATTTTTCCTATTGGCTCTGTCACATACAAAAATAGAATGTCATTAATTTGGAATTCAAAATCGTATTTTGCCCAACATATTTGATGTGCATCATGATAAGCACGATCTATATCATAAATTGCAGGATTAACAGGAAATAACCATTCAGACATGAGATCCCTCTACACAAACATCTGCTGCAACAAGCCTTTTTTCCACTGTTTGGCTTGTTCAATTTGCTGTGCTACGACTTCAATTTTTTGGTCAATGGCAGATAAGAAATTGGCGATTTTGGTTTGTTCTTCTTGGCAAGGTAATTTAATTTCTATTTTACTTAAATCACCCAGATAAATTCCAGGTTGGGCTGAAACTACCTGTCTAACTAATAGCTCATTCTGAAAATCCACGGCATTAAACAACTGAAAAATAAATTCCGGTTTGGCAGATTTGAAACGCATGAAAGCGACACTTCGTTGAAAAGCGTAGTTCTTATACTCTTCTTTAAATATAGCAACACGACCAATAGTACCAACCACTGACAATAGAATATCTCCAGTGTTCAAACCATAATTTTTATAAATTGAATCAAACTCTAATTTATTAATTCTTCTATCTTTTTCATCAATAACTACATGGCCATTCTGTAAATTCTTAGCACTTAGTAGAAATAAGTGGGATGTTGGATCATCTTGATGTGTACCATGTGTACCATCTTTAATAAAACTTACAGCACTTTTAATAGAAATACTCTCCCACTCCCCAAATTCACTACCATCATCCGCTTTAAAACGAAGCTGCTGGCTAAACAGCTTTTGCATCATGCCTTGTTTATATTGGCTCAGCAGTTCATGTTTTTGATTGAGTTGGCTAATCTTTTCATCCACGTTCGATAGAAAAGAGGCGATTTTGGTTTGTTCTTCTTTGCTTGGTAAATAGATACTATATGGTTCAATATGCTTATTGTTGATTTGGGGAATAGTTGAAGTGTCAGCGATCTTATAAAGTTCGATTTTATTGATTAAATAATATAAATATTCGGCATCTAAACTATGTTGTGGGATCAGTGCCATAAGGTTGCTATCTAATAAAGCATCTACTCGCAGTATACGAACTTTATTATTTAGGATAGCTGCTCCTCTTTTGGGAAAAACGACACTTTTACTAGGAACCGCATCGGAATTTCTTTCAGTATAAAATCTTGAATATTCTTGATATTTATCACAATTGTTTAGTTCTTCGACTTTTAAAAATGGCATTTCCCCACTTTTATCCAGTTCATATTTACTTGGTGAGTAACCACTTTTGATCTGAACGAGATTACCTAAAAGATCGAGTTCCCAATCCCCACCAAACTCTTTAAATCGTAACTTTGGTGTAGCCATTACTTCACCCCCGCAAACGGTGAAACAATGCCAAGCTCTTTGCAAAAATCTGCAATGATGGCATCGGTTTTTTGGCTGTCTTGTTCCAAAGCTTGAAGCTGTTTGGCAATCGCATCTAAATCAATTTCGGCTTCCGCTTCAAAAGTATCCACATAACGCGGAATATTCAGGTTGTAATCGTTATCTTTCACTTCCTGCAAGGTCGCCACATGCGCATACTTTTCAATATTTTCACGCTTTTCAAATGCCGCAACAATCTTATCCAAATGCTCAGGCAATAACTTGTTTTGATTCTTCTGCTTTTCAAAATCATTGCTGGCATCAATAAACAGAATATTGCCGCTTTGCTCACGGTTTTTCTTCAACACCAAAATACAGGTCGGAATAGACGTGCCATAGAAAATATTGGCGGGTAGACCAATAATCGCATCCACCACGTTCATCTGTTCAATCAGGTACTGACGAATCATGCCCTCACTCGAACCACGGAACAAGACGCCATGCGGTAACACCACTGCCATGGTGCCGTTGTCATCCAGTTGATACAGCATGTGCTGTACAAACGCCATATCGGCTTTAGAACTTGGCGCCAGTTTGCCATACGCAGCAAAGCGTTCATCTTGTAAAAATAACGGATCGGCAGACCATTTTGCAGAGAATGGCGGATTCGCCACCACCGCATCAAACTTTTTATCTAAATGCTGCGGACGGGTTAAAGTATTTTCCTGCTTAATGTCGAACTTGGCAAAATGCACATCATGCAGAATCATGTTCATGCGTGCCAAGTTGTAGGTAGTACGGTTCATTTCCTGACCGTAAATCATATCGACATCTTTAACTTCACGTTTTACCCGTAGTAACAAAGAACCTGAACCACAAGTCGGGTCATAGACTGAACGTAAACGGTCTTTGCCTTGGGTGACAATCTTGGCCAGTAAAGTCGATACCGTTTGCGGGGTATAGAATTCACCCGCTTTTTTGCCCGCACCTGAGGCAAACTCACCAATCAGATATTCGTAAGCATCACCCAGTACATCGGCTTCGGTATTACTAATATCAAAATCAATATCATCTAAATGACTGAGGACTTTCGCCACCAGTGCATTACGGTCACTGGCATTATTGCCAAGCTTGGTCGAGTTTAGATCCAAATCTTCAAACAGGTTGGCAAAGTCATCGGCAGAGTCGGTGCCTAAAGTGCTTTGTTCAATTGATTTTAAGGTCGCAGTTAAATCATCCAAAATGAATTCGCCCTGACGACCACGCTCGGCTAAGGTATGGAATAGCTGTTTTGGTGTGAGCGCATAACCGACTTCGGCAATGGCATTCTTTTTAATTTCTTCGATGTATGGCACATGCTCAGGATTATTTTCATCTAACTCTAAAAAGCTGAGGTCTTCGCCATCGAGCAATTCATTGGCAAAGTTCACCGACTTTTCCGATAAATATTTAAAGAAAATAAAACCCAGAATGTAATCACGGAATTCATCAGCGCCCATGGTGCCACGCAAAGTATTGGCAATATTCCAAAGTTGTTTTTGTAATTGTTGCAGTTGTACTTGGGTCATTGTTATAGAAGTCCAAATAAGTAAATCATTAATAAAATGATTTTACCTAAAATTCTAAAACATGCAGCAGTAAAAAGGTGGAAAAGGACATTATTTGTCGCTTTACTTGAACTTATGGACAGAAAGTCATAAAAATAAAACTCCCATACTAGAGATGGGAGTTTTCTAGTGATCGTACTTTTGATGAACAATTAAAAAATCATAAGCTTATAGTCAGGTCTAATTGCTTTCGAAGAGTAATGATGCATTTTCATAGGTTCAATAATAGACTTAAAATACTTGGACCAATCTTGATAGCTGCAAGAAGCGCCTACCACTTGATTTGGCTCAACCAAAAACGCTTGCTCACAGATAAGAGCTATTTTCAGATCCACCCATAGTTCTTGACTAAGAAGGTTAAACCTTAAAGGTTTATCTAAAGTAGGGTGCTTCAAAGGGTGTCCCACATCAGTAAATGCAAATACTCTACCGCAATACTGTCCATTGAGATCTTTAGATATTTGATAGGCAAATCCATGTAAATTATCTAAATTCTCTTTTTTCAGCATATTGATAAACTTCCGTACAACCACTGCAAACTGCTGCTCATCTTTAGGCTGTAGTGGAATACTCGTACGTCGGTAAATGGCATCAAACTTGAAATCTACCTGATGAATGCGGATCTGTTTATGCTCACGTAAAAGTCTGGCAACAAATCGATTAACCCTGTTTTGTTGATCTTTTACCTGTTGATAAGTTTTTAAAATTGCTTTAGTCATCGTTTTTTCGTCAACTAATGCCCTACCACGTAACTCATTCCAACACCGCTCAATCAGCATGATACTTCTGAAATGCAGATCATCTTTTTGACATTGAACCGATAGGGGCAAACTTCTAATTAGCCCAAAGCATTCTCTGAAACATTGAAATACTTTTTGTACTTGTGGATCAAAAATATGCCCTTCACCTAACTGTGAATCAAAGCAGTCAAAGTAATGCCGACCTACGTACATAAAATGATTCAACAGGTCAGTGGAAAGATATCCTAAGCAATTGTTACTATTTGAATTTACCCTTAAAACTTGAGCAGATGGCGAGGTGATTTTTTTAAATAGCTTGAGTGCTTCTGTAAGCACCAAAGCTTGTTGTGGTGAAACACAATTTACAGGAACGGGAATTACTTTGCTCTGTGGCGATAGTGCTGCGTATGTATTCATATATAGGCTCTGATATGTATTTTTTTAGTGCCCTGCTCATCAGGTGAATGAGCAGGTATAACTTCGGTGATATGTAGATTTATGTCCCTCTACGAGGGCGGCCTGATTTACGTTTACTTGCTGGCATCTGACTTGTACCAAATGTTTTTAGCCTACTACCACTGGGAATAAACGCGTGTTGCTTATCTTTAGTCAAATATTTGATAACTAGTGACTCTAATGCACTATGAGCTTTTTCATCATCATGATGTAACATTCCAATAGCTAAATGTTTATAGCGTTCTTTTGAACCATTACAGCTGTAGTAACTTCCCTTATACTCAGTAAGTTGTTCCCATTTCTTGCCGAACTGGTCAGCTATAATCTCGTCTTTTTGATGTTTATTACCATCTAAGAAAAAAATAGTATGATAGTGATAGCCTTTATTAACGCCGTATTCTAGTTTCCAAATATAACCAATAGGTCGCTGATTTATTGAAAATCTTGATTTCAAAAATTTCTTAAACATCTTTCTGATCAGATTCAAATCTTCAGAAAGATTTCTACATTTTTTCGCAATTGCAAAATCAAGACGCAAGACTAGTAACTTTGAATATTTAACTCTAAGCTTGTTTAGCAACTGAATAGCACGCGCTTCTTGATGTTTTAATCTTTCAAATCGATTGCTCTGTGCCTGAATAAATTCATCTTCCAGGGTGCCTGAAAAAATTTTAGAAACAAAAGCATTTGCTAGATCTGCAAAGATAATAGGTTCTCCCGCGATGGGGAGAACATCATTTGCTTGAAAATTTTTAAAATAGCGTGGTTCAAAATTTATAGGTTTTAATATTTCTTCATATGCTCGCATATACACTTGAGTATATTCATTATTAATCGCTAATTCAGTCAAATCATCGGGATCTGGACATTGAGATAACAGATTTCTAACCAAAGGGTCCGCTTTTTTAAACCGCCCTGTCTGTAATTTAGGAAAAGCACTAGAAATCTTATTGTCAACAATAAGATCAATTAACGTCTCAAGTTTAGAGTAGTCCTTATCCGCTTGTTCTAAAAGATAGGAAGCAGTGTCTGATGTTTCAAATTGCGATATGATTTTGTCATTTTTACTCATAGTCATTACTTTTTCCAGACATGAGTTCTCCCTGAAGGTATAGCTTGTGGGCTATACCTATTTCTTAGAAGGCTCATGTGTATAATTAATAGAAGATATATAAACCCTTAATATTATTAAGTACCTAAAGTCTGCTCATTGGCTGAACAATGCATTGGTGAGCTTAATCGCTTAGATAGCTGGGCATTTATATGGTTAACTCGTTGGAAAGTTATCCTATTTAGTACTGGGCTAAACTCCTAGTTTTTAACCAGCGATGGATATCCTGTTCAAACCATCCCACCGCATTCAAACTTAGTTTGACTGGCTTAGGAAAGTCCTTATCATAGCGAGATGATTTTGGATTCATTTTGTCGTAAATTGTTGACCGGCTAAGACCACTTAATTGTTCAAGCTCTTTACGTCTTACAATTTTGAAATCAGAAATTGAATTCATGCTAGGCTCCTTCGATAACTCTTAGGAATAGAATGCACTTTCATTTTTCCAAGCTGTACCCAAACCATCCTAGAAATATTGATATTATGCCTACCGTTAGTTTTTCATCATTACAAAGTAAGACACATCCAACTCTTAGACGAATCACCAATTTAGAAATTCTTAAATTTCAATTTGAGTTGACATATCCACTGCTCTTTGAAAAGCTCCTACATTCAGAAGAATTGATAGTTGAAAGAATAAAAAGATTTCTAGAGATACCGAATCATTTTAGTATTGAGCCGGAAGCAGAAGGATTACGTAGTGAATTGATTAGTAATGTTATTTCTGACCTGAAATTGATAGATGTTTGCTTTGGCTATTTTCAGACCAGCTTTTTAAATACTTCTGAAGAAAAACTAACCATGAGTGGTATTAACTTTCAAAAATTTACTATTTTTTTAGAAAGTTTGTCTGATATTTTTACAGATATTCTTGAGTGTGCGAATACCTATGGAATTGATTATTACTATTTTTCATCAACTTACTCTATAAGCGATCTTATTAGTCATAATGACCTTGATAGCTTGATTCGAGACACTTTTGATATTCAATATTATATTAATTTTTTAAAAAATACCGACGACGAAAATCAGTTAAGTCAACAGCGAATAGAACAAATTTCTTATTTAAAACAAAGCCTTTTGTATAAATATCATGTGCCAAATACACTCAATACATCTACATCATTTATAGAAGTCAAAAATATATCTCAAGTCTTTAATGATGAAGAAATCCGTAATGATTATATAAGCTTGAATTTGCGTCTTAATGAAGAACCATCTAATCTCCCAGACATCTTCGTCAGCTTTTTAATTCAATATCTCGAGAATCGAATGTTTCTTGATAGATATATCGCAGAGCATTCAGAGGATACATTTAAAAATGTTTTGCGTAATGAAAATATTATTCGAAGATTCTTAAATGACCTAGACTCAATTGAAAATGCCTCATCCGACAATGATAGGATCCTTTCCCAACTTTACTCATTGATTGGCATTAAGTATTACAGATGTAAAAATATAAATCCTGAATATAGTTTGGATGATCATCTTATTGATTTAAAAGAACTTTTAGAACGTTCTTCTGAGTCTGAAGTTTGGAATAATCTTAAAAACGATTTTTCAAAAAAATCCATAACGGATAAGTTATCTAAATTTATGCAACCTTATAAATGTGATTTAAAAAGGAATGCCAGAACTATTAATCAATTAACCTGTTTAACAAATGACCACTTACTGATTAAAGAGTTTAATCGACAAGCCCTAGATAAAAATTTGCTAGATTTCAAAATCAAATATTTAGACCTCAACAAAATTAGAATGGCTTTCCAATAATTCCAATATATTTCAGATACATATTACAAAAATGATAATTACCCATAAGGTCTGCTCAGCAGACCTTTTTTAATTTTAGAGGTGTCCATATGACGACTTGCCCTGCTTGTCATAGTAAAGAAATAACTTTTCTTGGATTAGCTCCAAAAAGATCTAACCAAGCCCCAAGCCAAATCTGGTCACAACCAACACTTATCTTCATTGGCAAAGAATTAGCTAAAGCTTACAGAATTCCTCCTGTAATTGGAGAAATTACAGGAGCCAGCTTAGGCTATGTACTTAATTATTATTTACATAAGCATTCTGGATCTCCTTTCGTACAAAACGAGAAGTCTTACACCTGTAATGACTGCAATTTAACTTTTCAAATCAATTAACAATAATAGGTATAAATATGGCACATCAACTTGAACAAATGGCTTATGTCGGTGATACCCCTTGGCATGGCTTAGGTAATCAACTCACTCAAAATCAGCCGATTGAAATCTGGGCCCAGCAAGCAGGTATGGATTGGCGCATCGAATCCTCGAATGTCAGTTACATGGCACAGAATGAACGTGGGCAAAGCATCATCATGCCGTATGAAGAACAGCGAGTGCTGTATCGTTCCGATACTCATGCTCCCTTGTCTGTGGTCAGTCAGCGTTATCAGGAAGTGCAGCCCAAAGAGATTCTGGAGTTCTACCGGGATCTGACTGAGCAATCTGGCTTTGAGCTGGAAACCGCAGGTGTACTCAAAGGTGGGAAGAAGTTCTGGGCATTGGCACGTACTGGACAAAGCACAGCACTCAAGGGCAAGGATGTCAGCAATGGTTATATTTTATTGGCAACCGCCTGTGATGGTACGTTGGCCACCACAGCACAGTTCACCAATATCCGTGTGGTGTGTAATAACACCTTAGCGATTGCCCTACGTGGACAAAGCAGCAGTGCAGGTGTAGTCAAAGTGCCACACAGCACTAAGTTTGATGCGGATAAGGTCAAACAACAATTGGGCATCTCAGTTCGTGCATGGGATGAACACATGTATGAAATGAAACAGCTGAGTCAGCGTAAAGTCACCCAAGGCGAAGCGGCTGCTTATTTTGATGCGGTGTTTAACAATACCAACATGAGTGCTGCTGATCAGGAGGAGAACATCATTCAATTCTATCGCAATATCGCTACTCCAACTCCAACCAAAGAAAAGCCTGAACCGAATGGACGTGCCATGACTAAAGTCATGAACATGTTTAATGGACAGGGGCGAGGTGCAGAACTCAGCTCAGCCAAAGATACTGCTTATGGTCTACTGTGCAGTATTACAGAGTTTGCTGACCATGAACGTCGTGCCATGAGTACCGATCATCGTCTGGACTCTGCTTGGTTTGGTGCAGGTGCTGCGTTAAAGCAGCGTGGACTAGAACAGGCGCTTCGCTTAGTGGTTTAAGTTTCATTTAAGCCAGTGCTATTACAATAATGGTCAAGGGTCATGCAGATGATCCTTCTCCAGAGAACCCCCCTTTTGCCACATCTCCAGATGTGGCTTTTTTTATGCCGAAAATTTTACAGACCTCACTATTTATAAGGATCAAAGTATGAATCAGATTGCACCGATAAATACCTCTCAACTCCCTCATTTCCCGATTTCGAATGAGATGAATGAATCAAATACCGTAGCTAAACGAACAGCGACAGCCAAACGTTTAGCCAATACCAAAAACATGGATTACCAAGAATGGCTAGAAGTGCGTAAGCAAGGCATTGGCAGTAGTGATGCCGCAACCGCATGTGGATTGAATCCCTACATGTCGATGCTGGAACTGTGGATGATTAAAACTGGTCGAACTCAGCAGAACGTTGATGATGACAGCTCAGGCGTTGCACCGTTGTATTGGGGTAAACAGCTAGAGCCACTGGTAGCGGAATACTACAGCCTGCATACCAATAATAAAGTGAGACGAGTCAATGCCGTGCTTCAGCATCCCGATCCGGATAAATCGTTTATGTTGGCAAATCTGGACTATGCGGTCGTGGGTAGTGAGGACGTTCAGATCCTGGAATGCAAAACCGCAGGTGAGCATGGAGCAAAATTGTGGCGAGATGGTGTGCCTTTATACGTGCTGTGTCAGGTGCAACACCAACTAGCGGTAACAGGCAAACAGGCTGCACATGTCTGTGTTCTGATCTGTGGGCATGAAACCAAAATCTTCAAAGTGACACGGTCTGAATCAGTGATTCAACACATCATTCAGGCAGAGCGTTATTTCTGGGAATGTGTGGAAACGAATACTCCGCCATCAGTCGATGCCAGTGAATCCGCAGCCAAAGCGATTCAGCAACTCTATCCAGCGCATGTACCCTTGACTGTTGAAGATTTCTCGCAAAATGAAAATGCCAATTTGATGTTCGATCAGCTCATCAAAATGAAGGAAGAGATTCAGCATAAGCAGGAACGCTTTGACCAGTTGAAGCATCACATCCAAATGCTGATGAAAGATGCTGAACGAGCCACCTTTGCTCATGGCTCGGTGGTCTGGAAGAAAGCCAAGGACTCCATCAGTCTGAATACCAAGGCATTGCTTCAGCATCAGCCTGAACTCATTGAGCTTTATCCACTTCAGAAGCAAGGCGGTCGTCGATTCAACATCTATACCGATTAGCCTGTTTCAGCCCATTTAAATAGCGATGCACAAAAACCGCTCCCCGCCCTCCATTCGCTAGGAATAGAGGGTAAACGGTGGCGGCTTTTGTATCGAGCTATATACATATTTCTTGAATCAGGTGATCTACATAAAGCTAGATGATCTGTACAAAATCAAATTGAGGAAAATAAAATGATTAAAGGTTTAGCGATTACACCACCAGCTCTAGGGCGTATCAGTATTGGTCGGGTAGTAGAAAAGAATGGCAAACGCCTACCGGAAAAAGATGATCAGTTCACCATTACTTCCCAGATCCAAAGCAAAGAGGGATGGGTCAAACATCCATTAGATGAACAGCTTCGAGCCAGTACGCCGAATCAAAAGCTACGCTCAATCCCTGTCAGAATGATCTTCAATGATCCTGACTTAAACCTACGTGCAGAATACAGCCTATTTGACCGTCAGACTGGGCGCCCAGTTTGTGTCGGTAATGGGGAAACCTGCCAACGTTTAACTAATCAAGGTGTAGAGCAACATCCCTGTCCATCACCAGATTTATGTCCGTTGGCTCAAGGAGGTAACTGCAAGCCTTATGGACGCTTGCATGTGAATTTAGATGACTCGGATGAGTTTGGCACCTTCATCTTTAGAACCACAGGATTTAACAGTATTCGGACTTTGGCTGCACGGCTGAGTTATTACCACGCAGCTTCAGGAGGTTTACTCTCTTGCTTGCCTTTGCAACTGACTTTAAGAGGCAAAAGCACCACACAAAGCTATCGTCAGCCGGTGTATTACGTGGATCTAACTTTAAGGGATGGGATTAGTCTCAATGATGCCATTACTCAAGCCAAGCAAATTGATGAGCAGAGCAAGCAGGCAGGATTTTATCAGGAGGCTGTAGATTATATCGCCAGACGAGGTTTTGCCAATGCTGTATTTGAGATTAATTCTGAAGAAGATGCTGATGTCATCGATGAGTTTTACCCTCTAGATGAAAACTCGGAATATCCAGAAAATAGTTACGCCATATCAAACACTCTCAGGCAAACTGTAGAAAAAGTGGCATAAAAAAAGGCCCATCAAAGATGGGTCTTATTAGGCAATATCAGCTATTATTAATGATAATCAATCTTAAGTAAAACTGTTGTTGCCTCAAATTTTTGTTGCGTCATTTTCGCATTAAATTCCTGTTTCAAAATATTAAGTAAAGATACAGCGACTTGTACACTACCATTCGTATCATTAAAATAATGTAATTTCATGGTATGTGTCTTTTGCCGTTTACCATCTTTTCTACCATCCCACATAGTTTGCAATTCCATATCTTGATCTACCCACTCCTGTAAATCACTTGGAATATACGGCTCATGATCAGTTGGATCAAATTCTCTTACTGTTGATCGATATTGATTTGTAGTGGTATCAAAAGACACATCAAAGCCACTTAGTAGCCCGTATTGAGGTAAGGGAATATTTGATTTTAGTTTTTTATTTGAATGATTAAGGGAATTAGTCACTAAACGAATTTCTTTAGCACCAAAAGCTATTGCTAATTGGATATATACATTTTCTTTTGCTTTTGCTAATTCGATTTGGAAGTTTTCTGGTCTAATGTAAAGGTCTTTAATATGAGGATGCTTGATAAAAAAGCTATTTTCAGTCAACTTATCTTCTTTGGGAATTTTTAATTTTTTTGCATCTTCTAAAGATACATAAGTTACTTCAGTAGGAAGTTTCATCCCTTTCAAAATAATACTTGCTTTATCTTCAACGCTATAAACAAGAGCTGGCTTTGTATTTTTCACTGTCGTATTATTGGTATATTTCATCAACTCTGCTGAAATTTCTTCAGCATGTGTTAAAACGTCTTTAGTGCTTTCTTTATTTGTAGCTTTATGAATACTTGCTCCTATCAACCCTACTGCCATACTACTTCTTTCATTCAATTTCTGATTAAATCTAGAAAAGAATCCATCTGTTTTTGGTTCAGATTCCTTTACTAGTTTAGGATATTTTTTCTTAAATAATTCTTCTACCATTTCGTTTGATGCGACAAAAATCACATCTGGAAACTTATTAGATATCATTTTCTTAAATCTCATTTATTATTCATCTTAGTAGCATAACAAAATTTATCAATTTATTAGAGGGGTCAATCGTGTTAAAAGCTATTTTTTGGATTGCAGTATTCTTTTTCTTTATTAGCGTGCTTTTTTATGGTATTCGCTTTATCTTTATGACTTTAATGAACTTCGCCAATTCATCTAAACCCAAGCAATCTACGAAATTAATAGGCAAGAATGGATCAACTCCCTCAAATATGAAATCTCTAAAGTCTGATCATGAAATTCAGTTTTTTGATCCTACTCTTAATAAAATCACAACCCTGTCTGGTCATCTTGTAAAATGCTATGAAGAACATCAACAGCTTTGGATTCAGTTGATCAGTTTAGGGCAAAGCGCACCAAAAACCATTAAGGTAAATAATATTAGTATGGTCGAAAATTTACTCACTAAAGAAAGATTGTCCAATGAAAACTCTATTGAACAATATTTCAAAAGATTTTTGTAACATATAAAAATAAGAGCCTCTGGAAGAGGCTCTCTTTTATTTTATAAAGCATCTAAATGGTCGGCCCACTTCTGTAACCATTCCGCACATTCTTTTTCATACGCATGCAAATTATAAGTACCTTGTATTCCTTTTTTTGAATGCCCTAATACAGCTTCTGCAATTTCTGCAGGACAACTTAACCTAGAGAGACCAGTACGTACAGTCCGCCTTAAATCGTGCGGACTCCAATCCTCAATTTCGGACAACCACAATTGTTCAGGCTGTAATGCGTATGAAAGTTTTTCAGGATGTCGCATTTGCCATTTATACACTGTAAGAATTTTCTGGGTAATTGGCCTACCTTTAATACTTGATTCAAAAAGAAAGTCCGACTCACGAGATAATGCTTTTATATATTCAAGGCATTGTTTAGAAAGTTGGACATACCTATCCGTACCATTCTTGCTTCCTTTTAAATGCCACGTATTTTTTTCAAAATCAATGTCCGCCCATTTCAACTCACAAACTTCCCCAGTACGGCACCCAGTCCATAACGTAATTCTAAGAATATGCCTAACTTTTTCTGAGAAACCTGATGTTGGAAGCCATTCCAATACTTTTTTAATTTCTTTATCTGATAATACTCGGCTACCCTTTTTGTGTGTTAACTTCACCCTGCTTTGCTTTAAACTCGATTTAGCCAAAAGTGCCGGATTTGCAAAATCATCCTTAAATTTTTCCAATCCTATACTGTAGTCATAAGCCAACGTTAATTCTGCTAGTACACGCCCAGCTTGAACATTTGCCCCACGCTCAATAATTTTAGAAATCATATTTACGACATCTTTTCGCGTCACTTGATCAGCTGCTATATGCCCTAATACTCTAACCGCATCGCCGTATAGTGTTCTTCTAGCTTCATCTTGTCCTTTACGTTTTCTCGCTCCTGGAATCAACTTCTTACTGCCTGTTTTACTATCTAAAACATAACGGTCTTCAATTACATTAGTTAAATATAAATCAATCAATTCTTTGACTGTAAATTGGGCATTTGTTTCATCTCGTTTTTCTTGCTCAATCTTTTTTTGTTCCTTCTGATCTTTTAGCTCCTGACTTGGGCAAATACCTGCTCTGCGTTTGATCTTCATCTTTTGAAGCTCTAATCTAGCTTCAGCCAATGACATATCTGGGTAAATACCAATTTTTACTTTCTTTAACGAGTTATCAATAGGACTTCTGAAGCGATAAGAAAATGAAGTCAGACCTGTTTTCCCCTTATTAACTCTTAACCCTTCATTTTCACCAATATCTACTAAGAAAGTTTCAGGTTTCATTTTTTCAATAGCTCGAGCAGTTAACGCTACTTTTTTTGTATAAGTAGGATCTTTTACAGTCATATAGTTCTTCTAACCTTTTCGCACTCGGTAATTTTGCTAAAATCACCCTCAGATTTTTCAGCATGCATATGCTGATAGGATTTAAATAAGATACACCAATAAAAGGTATACTAAAAGGTATACTTATTCATTGGATTCCTTAAGACTTGCTTGTTACCCCTAAGCAGCAATAGGAATGTAAGCAGATGATTATCATTGAAGAACTTATTATTTTTAAAGGTATTTTTATTAGATGAACATAGAAAATTCAGGTATTGATCTATCATCACTTACACCTATGATGCAGCAATACTTACGGGTGAAGATGGAACATCCACATTCTTTAATGTTCTATCGCATGGGTGATTTTTACGAATTATTTTTTGATGATGCACACAAAGCCGCCAAGCTTTTAGGTATTACACTCACCCATCGTGGTAAAACCAGCGGCAAGCCTATTCCAATGGCAGGTGTGCCGTACCATGCCGCAGAAGGTTATCTGGCTCGCTTGGTCAAAAAAGGCGAAACTGTGGTCATCTGTGAGCAAATTGGCGAAGTGACAGGTAAAGGCCCTGTAGAGCGTGGTGTGGTAAGAATTATCACCCCAGGTACACTTACCGATGATGCCTTGCTTAACACCCACCAATCTTCCAATTTGGTCGCTTTATGCTTACAGCAAAACCAGATTGGCATTGCATTACTGGACTTGAGTGCAGGTATTTTTAAAGTTCAGCAAATGGATTATCGACCTGAACAACTCGCAATTGAACTCTCACGTTTAATGCCAAGTGAAATTGTGGTCGATGAAGATATTGTCGATCCAAATATTATTGAACAGGTTAAAAAACAGCTCGACTGCCCTGTGACTAAACGCCCAAATGTCGATTTTAACCTGAACAATGCACAAAAAACCCTGTGTGATCAATTCAGCGTTTCTACCCTGTCAGGTTTTGGTATTGATCACCTACCTTTAGCCAAAGCCGCTGCTGCTGCTCTAATTCACTACGCCAAAGAAACCCAAAAAACAGCTTTACCGCATATTCGCAGTATTCAGTTAGAGCAAAGCAGTGATTTTATTGCGCTAGACCCTGTGACCCGTCGCAATCTTGAATTGGTTGAACCATTGTTTGAACATGGGACTTCTTTATTTCAACTCATCAATGACTGCCAAACTGCCATGGGTGGGCGGTTGCTTAGTCGTACCCTAATGCAACCTTTGCGTGATACTGCACTGCTTGATGCACGTTTAGATGCCATTCAATCCTTGTTACAGGGCTATCATGAATCTCCTGTACGTTTGGTACTTAAAGAAATTAGTGATATTGAACGTGTGTTAAGTCGTGTCGCACTGGGTAGCGCTCGTCCACGTGATTTGGTTCAACTACGCCAAGCTTGTGCGCAAATTCCATATTTACGCCATGCATTACAGCCAATTGTTTCTGCACAGCAATCCCAACTCATTCAAAACCTGAATGAAGAATTGGGTGATTTTCATGGGCTGCATCAACGTCTTATGCAGGCCATTGTAGAAAATCCACCTGTTTTATTGCGTGATGGTAATGTCATTGCAGAAGGTTTTGACAATGAACTGGATGAACTGCGTAAAATTCGAGATCACGCAGGACAATTCCTTATTGATTTAGAAATAAAAGAGCGTGAACAAAGTGGTATTCCAACTTTAAAAATTGGCTACAACCGTGTCAGTGGCTATTACATTGAACTGACCCGAGCCCAAGCCGAGCAAGCACCCGAGCATTATATTCGTCGTCAGACTTTAAAAAATGCAGAGCGCTATATTACCCCTGAGCTGAAAAGCTTTGAAGATAAAGTACTTTCCAGTGAATCTCGAGCTTTGGCACGTGAAAAAATGCTGTTTGAAATGCTACTGGATGAATTACGCCAAGACATTGCTCAATTACAGATGATGAGCAGTGCGATTGCACAAATTGATTTATTGGCTAACTTTGCCCATCAAGCCCGCTTACGCAATTGGGCACGTCCTGAATATAGCCCTGAAATAGGCATAAAAATTACTGCAGGGCGTCATCCTGTGGTTGAAGCCTTGAGTAAAACAGCCTTTACCCCAAATGACACCATGCTGGACTACAATCATCGCTTGGTAATTATTACTGGCCCGAATATGGGCGGTAAATCAACCTATATGCGTCAAACGGCACTGATTGCCCTACTTGGTTATTGTGGAAGTTATGTGCCTGCCCAAGCCGCAGTATTAGGCCCTATTGACCGTGTATTTACTCGTATTGGCTCTGCGGATGATCTATCTACGGGTAAATCAACCTTTATGGTAGAAATGACTGAAACATCACAAATTTTACATCATGCCACCTCGCAATCTTTGGTGCTGATGGATGAAGTTGGTCGGGGCACCAGTACTTACGATGGTTTATCTTTGGCATGGGCATGTGTTTTAGATTTAAGCAAGCGCATCAAATGTTTATGTTTATTTGCAACGCATTATTTTGAGCTGACTGAATTAAGCAAAGAATCAGGTGTAGATAACTACCACGTTACTGCAAAAGAAATGAACGGAAACCTAATTTTGTTACACAAAGTTCAACATGGCCCAGCCAGTCAAAGTCATGGTTTACAGGTCGCAAAACTGGCAGGTATTCCTGCTAATGTGATTAAAGAAGCACAAAACCGCTTAAGAATTTTAGAAAAGCAGCAGCTTAAAAATGTGAATTTGGCCGTTCAGGATGATTTATTCGCCCCTGCTACCAGCTTGGCAGAAGCTGAAATTATTGAACGTGTGATTGAAGTGGAAAAACCATCACCTGCGCTAGACTTATTGCGCAGTATAGATGTAGATAATTTGACTCCACGTCAAGCATTAGATCAGTTATATGCTTTAAAAGAGCAACTGAATAGCTAATTTAAACCGCTAAGATTTTTAGAAAAAATTAACAAACTAAAGACTCTCAATTGAGAGTCTTTTTCATTTATAAGTTTTTTTGATGGTTTTACCCACTTTTTATCAAATTTAGTAGCACTATCTATATCAAATATCAGTAAAAGCAATTGTTAGTTACAGTGTTTTTTGCCTAAAATAGACTATTCTGAATTAGAACCATATTTTTAGGTAGCTGTCGCCATGACATTTGTTGTCACTGAAAACTGTATTAAATGTAAATACCAAGATTGTGTTGAAGTTTGTCCTGTTGACTGCTTCTACGAAGGTCCAAACTTCCTTGTCATTAATCCAGACGAATGTATTGACTGTGCATTGTGTGAACCTGAATGTCCTGCAAATGCAATTTTCTCTGAAGATGAATTACCAGAAGGTCAAGAAGTCTTTATTGAGCTAAATGCAGAGCTTTCACAAACTTGGCCAAACATTACACAAATTGGCGATCAACCTGCTGACCGTGAAGAATGGAATGGCAAGCCAGACAAATTACAATACTTAGAAAAGTAAGTTTGTCCTGTTTTTAAAAAGATCAGCCTGTGCTGATCTTTTTTTATACCTAAAACACACATTTGATTGCAATATTTTCAAATTTTAACCCGTATTTTCGATTAGAATACGGACACTTTAAATAAATATCTGATTTGCCTAATGAAGCAATTTTTCAAGGCGCTGTTTTCGTTCAGCATTGTTCCCATGCTTTTGGTGGCTTGTAGCTCAACCCCAGACAGAACAACAACGATTACCACGCCCGATGGAAAACGAATTTTCATTCCTCAAGAAAAAATTACCTACGAACGACAGGCAGCACCGAAAATTGTGCCCTACGCCTACAATGCTTGGGTCGCCGTAAGTGACAATTTACGTCAAGTCCGTGAGTACGAACGCTTCTTAGAACAAAATGGTGTGGGCAATATTATCCCTAGTTTTGAATTAATGCGTACTGCGCGAGATTGGCAGCGTTGTGGACGTTCACAGTTTATGATTCCAAGTCGTGAATTGTGGAAAAACCAAGTACCAACCCTACGCGTATTTAAGTATTTAGTTGCCTCTAAAGTTTTAACCGACTTTGAAGTCACCTCAGTGTATCGTGATTTACCACTGAATCAGTGTGCAGGCGGAGCAAATTCTTCTCGCCATTTATTCAACTCTGCGATTGATTTTAGAATTGGTCCACAATTCCCAAATGCCGAAGATTATGCCTACATTGAAAGTACCAAATACCGACTGTGTCAGTTCTGGCATCAATATGGGCAAAGTTTAAATATGGGTTTGGGCTTATATGCTTCTGGTCAAATTCATATTGATACTCAAGGCTATCGTACTTGGGGGCCTGATTTAAGCCGTCATTCATCTATATGTAATTTCTAACTTTTGTTGTTTCAAATGAATGTTTAAAAGAGGTCAACACTGGCCTCTTTTTTACATCTGTCGCATCTAAAAGCAGTCGCATTCAACAGTAACCCAGCGTAATAAATTGCACTCTAAGCAGAAAAGTTTACAATGCACACATCGCAACAAAGGTGAGCTGACTATGCAACAAATGTGGACGGATATCGATCACTATATCGAATCACATTTAATCCCCGAAGACCCAATTTTGACGCAAACTTTGGAAAATACCGATGCCAAAGGTTTTCCAGACCACCTTGCTGTTGCCGCAAATCAGGGGATGTTGCTACAAATGCTCATTCAGATGAACCAATGCAAACGGGTATTGGAGTTGGGTACCTTTGCAGCTTACAGCACCATGTGGCTCGCGCGTGCCCTACCTGAAGATGGTTATATTCTAACAATAGAAGGACGTGATACTCACGCTGCTTTAGGTCAAGAAAATATTGATCGTGCCCAGCTGAAACAACAGGTTGAATTGAAAGTCGGACGAGCTGCCGATATTTTAAAAGCACTCCCTGCCGATACAGCAGCCTTTGATTTTATTTTTATTGATGCAGATAAACAAAGCTATCCTGAATATTTAGAACTCAGTCTTAATCTTTCCCATTCAGGTACAATTATCTTTTTAGACAACGTGATTCGCGCGGGTGAAATTTTAAATCCTGAAAATCACAAGCCGAGCATTGAGGGTATTCGTGATATGTTTACTGCAATGCAAAACCATCCTCGAATTTTATCTTGTACCGCATTACAAACTGTAGGCAGCAAAGGTCACGATGGCTTTGCTTTAGCGATTGTAAAGTAAACCCAACGTAAGGTTAAAAAACAACCTGAATCGATTTTACATTATATATTATAATGTTACATGTACTGTCCATACAGTTATCCACAATTTATGCGGATAACCATGGACAGTCAGCAAGCATTTACATCAGTTCAACTAAACAATCTTTTGAAATGATCTTTTTTGAATCATTTACGATTTTTACTTTGCCACCAACAAAGGAACAGTTGAGTTACGGAAAATATTGGTGGTAATGCTTCCCAAGAAAAATTGATGAATTTTACTGTGGCTAAATGCCCCTAGTACAATCAACTGGATACCATGTTCACGTTGATAATCTAAAATATTTTCAGCTACATCACCATAACGATATTCAACCACCACATCTAAACCCGCTGCTGTTAAAAAATCTGCAGGTTCATTTAAAACTTCAGGATGATCGCCCACATAAAGCAAATGACATTGCAGTAATTTAAGCAAATCACTTTGTGCAATTCGCTTCATCATTTTGATGCAAGTTGGGGAATATTCATAAGCAAAAATAAAGCGGGTTGGTGCTTTAAAATGCTCTCCCACAGTCATCACGGTACAATTTGCACCACGAATAAAGTTTTCGACATTACTCCCTAAAGCCTTATTGCGTTCAGCAGATTTTTCGCCCACGCGTCCAATCACCACAATATCGTCTTCATTCAACACACTGAAGCTTTGTTCTAGAAAATCGCCTTTTTCTTGAATTTGAGTAGGTACAATTTCATATTTTTCCTGAATCATATTGGAAATGTGCTGCAATAAATTGTTGCTATAGTCGAGTGCTAATTCACTTTGTTTTTGTTCCAACTCAGCTAATTCTTTGAGTAACATCGCATTACTTTCAAAACCAATCACGCCACTAATTTCCCCCAAATGATAACTGGCGGGGTAATAATCCAAAACTTGTAATAACACCAATTCACGTTGAGTTTGTGTTGCAATCCACGCAGCAGCTTCAGCAAGCGCATTAATACAAGGCGAAGAATCAATACAAGCAATTACACGTTTCATTATTGCCTCTCTTACTGCCTTTTGCAGGCTATTTTTTAGTTGTTATTTTTAACTTAACACAACTCGTGTTGCAGGGACATGAAAAAATGTAATGAAGTTTAAAGATTTAGCCTTGCTGCATCGTATTTACTCACGATAACGAATCAATTTGGCAGGGTTTCCTACCACAATTTCCCGCTCCTGAACATCTTTGGTGACCATGCTATTCATACCAACGACTGCATGTGCCGCAATCTTCACCCCATCTTTAACACCAACATGCGCACCTAACCAAACATCCTTACCAACTTCAATGCCCTGTGAACGCACCGCTTGCTGATAAATGGGCTGATCCAAAGCCATGCCATGATCAAATGCATATAAATGACAATATGCTGCGATACGCACCTGATCATGAAGCTTAATTCCAACTCTGCCACCATCTAAAATACAGTGGTGATTAATCGCGACTTCATTGCCAATTTCTAAAGGGCCATGCAAAGTACAATCGGCTGCAATAAAGGTATTATCGCCAATACTGATTTTACGTCCTGGTTCTGCAAAAATATGTGCCAATGGTGAAATAAAACAGTTTTTGCCAATCTCTACCGTTTCCATTGCCATTAAATAAGC
Organism: Acinetobacter sp. YH01004; assembly: GCF_013420455.1. NCBI lineage: Bacteria > Pseudomonadati > Pseudomonadota > Gammaproteobacteria > Moraxellales > Moraxellaceae > Acinetobacter > Acinetobacter sp. YH01004. Next base: position 86,886 of record NZ_VOXZ01000006.1, on the reverse strand, counting down.
TTGATATTCCTGCTGCCAAGCTTCTGCCCAAGCACGATGTTTAGGTTTTAATGACCAATATAACCACGGCATGTAGTTTAAACGGTGTTTATGCTGCTCACGGTACTTCGATAATGGATCAGGTGAATTTGCTTCAGTCATCTTGATCATCCTCAAGGATTTTGAGTTGTTCACGCCCACGGCTAATATCTTGTAATTTTAGTTTTAAAGGGTCTATTTGATCGACTTGCATGAATGCCTTTACCAACACGCCTTCGGCGGTGTAGTCTTCGCTGTACTCAATCTGCTGACTATTTAGCTCGTATTGTAAAATTGCCCACTCATTAAAATGACAGGAAAATTGCACGGTCTTTTTTTCAATCAGTTCTATTTTTTCTGCTAGAGCCAAACATTGCCCTGCACATCCCCCATAGGCACGTACCAAGCCGCCTGTGCCCAATTTAATGCCGCCGTACCAACGATTCACCAACACCAAAACATTAGTCAACTCATTGCCTTCAATCGTGGCTAAAATAGGACGTCCTGCCGTACCTGAAGGTTCGCCATCATCATTAAAACGTAATTGATGCCCGATTTTCCATGCCCAACATTGATGTGTGGTAGATGAATCACGCTGCTGTTCCAAAAAAGTTTTTACCGCTTGCTCATTATCTACAGGCACAGCAATTGCCTGAAATCGACTTTTTTTAATTTCTTCTTCAAAAGTGATGGGCGCAGCAATGGTAAATGGCATAACACTCCAGATCAATCAACCAGTTAAATAAAAACTTGATAATTATAACGTGTTTAGCGCTCTAACGTATTTAGAGTTATAGCTTATTTGGACTGATAACCACCATGAAAAAACCTTCTATCCTCAAAGGTATAGAAGGTTAAATAATGTTTACACGACTTTCTGTTCTACAACTTATGCAGTAAGCATACGAAAACCAATAACGATTAGAACATTCAAGCTTTAAACAAAAAAGTCTTCACCCAAATAAACTTCACGCACAATTTCATTTTCCAGAATTTCTTGCGGTGTACCCTCTGCAATGACTGAACCTTCGCTAACAATATAAGCACGTTCACAAATGGCTAAAGTATCACGGACGTTATGGTCGGTAATTAATACGCCAATGTCACGATCTTTTAAGGTACGAATGATATCTTTAATATCACCGACAGAAATAGGATCGACCCCTGCAAAAGGCTCATCTAACAACATAAATTTAGGGTCTGCTGCCAAAGCACGGGCAATTTCTGCACGACGGCGTTCGCCACCCGACACACTCATCCCTAATGAATCTTTAATATGCGTGATTTTAAAATCTGCCAGCAATTCTAATAAACGCTGCTGACGTTGCTGTTTATTTAAATCTTTGCGGGTTTCTAAAATAGCCATAATATTTTCAGCGATGGTCAGCTTTCTGAAAATAGAGGCTTCTTGCGGTAAATAACCAATCCCCTTACGCGCACGTTCATGCATGGCAAGGTCAGATAAATCCAGTTGATCTAAATGGATTTCGCCTTTATCCATACGCACCAAACCCACAACCATGTAGAAACTGGTGGTTTTACCCGCACCGTTCGGCCCAAGTAACCCGACAATTTCACCACTTTTCATTTCAAATGAAACGTCTTTAACCACCCAGCGCTTATTATAGTTTTTGGCTAAATGCTTAATACACAAAGTCTGCTGACCGTGCTGGACGCTGTCCTGTGCTGCGCTCGTTTGATCCATTAATCACGCGCTCCCGGGAATGATTTTGAACTTGATGGTGGAATCACAATTTTTACACGACCCGCTTCAGAACCAGTTTTGTTCGGTGTACCAATCGCTTCAACATCGCCTTTGTTCATACTATAACGCAAGGTATTACCACGAATACTGGCTCCATCTTGCTCTAAAAGTGCGCCACCCGTTAAGGTGATAATGCCTGTTTCAGCATTGTAAACAATCTTTTGCGCCTGACCTTTGGCAAGCCCTTTGGCTGGATCAGTCTTTTGCTGGAATTGCGCAGGTCTGCCCGTTGCCGTAATGACACTAATTTCTTTTTTGCTGTTCAGATTAGCAACAATCGAATCTGCCTGCAGTTTCATGGTGCCCTGTTCAATCACCACATTGCCTGTATAAGTGGTGACGCCAGTACGTTCACTAAAGGTCGCACGGTCTGCCAATAAAGTAATAGGCTGACTGCGGTCTGACGGAATTGCCCATGCACCTGCCGATGAAAGCACCGCCAAGCCCACAAGTGCTGCTTGTTTTATCAACGCTTTAGGAGCTGTAAGCTTAGATTTATGGTTCATACTTTCCTCGAATATTAAAAAATTCGTATTGCCCGTCATTTAAATTGGCTTTTAAGCCCTGACTGATAAAATCAGCCTGTGGAGATTGTACAGTCACTTGTTTTTCGGTACTGATTTCACGTGTTTTAGGAAACACATTCAACTCGACTGTTTCAAGCGTCAGTTTGCCTTGAGCGAGTAACTTGGTTGCTAGCACTTGATCTGACAACACAACCTTTTCATTGTCATTAAAACCTTGTGCCTGTTTAGCAAAAAAAGTGGCATCCACCGCGCCCGCTTTATACATAGAGGCATTCAAATTTTCCAGCTTAGAGGTTTTTTGCTGCATGTCTTGCTCTAAACGGTCAATTTGCGCACGCACATATAAATTGCCCTGCTCATCTGTTTGGGTCAGATGAATTTGCTCTGCACTATAAGTCATAGAGCGAGCAGCGTCAGTTTCCAGTTTTTTGCCTTTACCGCTGTAATAGTAATAACCACCACTTACAGCTGCAATTGCAATCGCAGTAACGTATAAAACTTTAGTATCCATAAGTGGGGCTGTAACTCAAACCTTTGAATGTATGACTTAATTAATGAGGGATGCTGAGATATTTTTCAAGTAAGCTTTGGTACACACCTTTGGCGGTTAAAATCATATCGCAGATTTCACGTACCGCACCGCGCCCACCCATGGCCTGTGTGACTAAATCGGCACGACGACGCACTTCAATATGTCCATTTGGCACTGTGACTTTCATCCCCGCAATCGAAAACGCTGAAAGATCAGGCCAGTCATCGCCCATATAGAGACAATCTGCAGGTGATAAACCTAACTTGGCACAGGCTTCCTGCAATGCAGTGCCTTTATCTTCACGTCCTTGGTAGACCAAATCTACACCTAAATCGGACATGCGTTTTTCGACAATATTACTTTTACGACCCGTGATGATAATGACTTTAACACCTGCTTGTTGCACCAGTTTCATACCTAAACCATCACGAATATCGAATGATTTAATTTCATCACCGCTGTTGGTTAAGGTGACAAAACCATCACTTAGAATTCCATCGACATCTAAAACCAAAGCTTCAATATGACGCGCTTGCTCTAATAAAATATAAGATGCCATTGTTTAGTTTACCCCTGCTTGAATCAAGTCATGCATACTGATCACACCAATGACTTTATTGGCATCATCCACCACCACAAACTGATTGATTTTACGGTCACGTAATTGCTCTAAAGCTTCAACTGCACGTGCTTCTTGTGAAATCGTTGCAGGATGTTGAGTCATCACTTGCCCAACTTGTAAATTCACATCAAAGCCCTGTTGTTTATCAATTAAACGTCGTAAATCACCATCGGTGAAAATGCCTAACAAGACGTCATTATCATCGACAATTGTGGTTAAACCTAGACGTTTGTTTGAAATTTCGTATAACACTTTGTTCATTGGTGTATCTGGTGCAACTTTAGGTAATTCTGTACCGGTATGCATCAAATGTTTCACATGCAATAACAGGCGCTTACCCAAAGCGCCTGCAGGATGTGAACGAGCAAAATCATCGGCAGTAAAACCACGTGCATCAAGTAACGCTACAGCCAATGCATCACCTAATGCCAAGGTTGCAGTCGTACTTGAGGTTGGTGCTAAACCAAGTGGACAAGCTTCCTGAATATTGCCTAATGTTAAAGCGACATCAGCATTTTGTGGCATCGGCCCGCGATCATCACCGCTAATTGTGATTAGAGGAACTTCCAGATGTTTGATGAGTGGCATCAACATCATAATTTCATCACTTTTGCCGGAGTTGGAAATGGCAATTAAAACATCACCCCGTACCAACATTCCCAAATCACCATGCCCTGCTTCACCCGGGTGCATAAAGAAAGACGGCGTGCCTGTAGAGGCAAACGTCGCAGCCATTTTACGACCAATATGACCTGATTTTCCCATACCTGTGACCACAACACGCCCTTTGCAATGCAACATGATTTCGCAGGCACGGCTAAAACGCTGATCAATTTGCGTCGCCAAGACTTGTAATGCTTGTTCTTCTATTCTTAAAGTGTCTAAGGCTACAGATTGGAAATCAATGGTATTTGACATGTTTGGCATTCAACGTTCAACTTAAATTGAGTATTTTCTACACCTCAATAAAAGTGATTTATTGAAGCACATTTAATTTTCGCAATTTTAGCATATCTATGCAATTCTACACTTTGATTCTGCGTGTGTTTTTTGTTTTAACGCATTTTTGTATGCTGTTTTAATTAACTCGCTTTTTGACTCGAGTTTCAAATGAAAAACAATCATATTTGAGCTTAGGCTATTTATTTTATTGATTCAAAGTTGCAGATAAAGCTAAAGATAGAACTAGCTCAGAAGCATATTTCAACGAAAATGCTCTAAAAATTATGGATCAAACCCATCTATAAAGCTGACTGCAAGCAAGCTGTAACAAACAGCCATAAAAAAACGCTTATCTTTCGATAAGCGTTTTTTAAAATTTTGGAGCGGGAAACGAGACTCGAACTCGCGACCCCAACCTTGGCAAGGTTGTGCTCTACCAACTGAGCTATTCCCGCAATATGGAAGTGAATTATAGAGAATTTCATACAACTGTCAACTCTCTATGCTCCCAAGTGCTCAATTAATCAGCACGACGCCATACTGTACCTTGACGGGTATCTTCCAAGACCACACCTTGATCGAGCAAAGACTGACGAATTTCATCAGCACGGGCGAAATCTTTGGCTTTTTTGGCATCCTGACGTTGCTGAATGAAGTCTGCAATGGCTTGTTCAGATAAACCTAAAGCGTCCTGACCAATATCAGACTTCAGGAATTCGTCAACATCATGCTGCACCAAACCTAAAATATTGGTCAAATGACGCAAAGTCGAATAGTACACCGCCGCCTGATCTGCCTGCTGCTCTTTTACTGAACGGTTCAGCTCTTTATTGACTTCAAACAGAACTGCAATTGCTTCGGCTGTATTAAAGTCGTCTCGCATTGCGGCATTAAAACGTTCCACCAAAGCCTCATCTAACTGCTCAACTGTTTGCGTACCGTACGCTTGTTGATAAGCTTTAAATGAGTGATAGAAACGTGATAATGCGGTTTTGGCTTCTTTGAGTGCTACATCGGAGAAGTTTACAGGGCTACGATAATGCGATGACACAATAAAGTAGCGGATCACTTCAGGATGGAATTTTTCCATCACATCACGAATGGTGAAGAAGTTACCCAATGACTTCGACATTTTTTCGCCATCGACATTAATAAAGCCAACGTGCATCCAGTAATTTACATACTGCTCACCTGTTGATGCTTCAGACTGGGCAATTTCATTTTCATGGTGTGGGAACATTAAGTCTGAACCACCACCATGAATATCAAAATGATTACCTAAGCAGCAAGTCGACATCGCAGAACATTCAATGTGCCAACCCGGACGTCCATTGCCCCACGGCGAAGCCCAAGATGGTTCATTTTCTTTGGCATGTTTCCACAAAACAAAGTCAAATGGATGCTTTTTGTCGACTTCAACATCAACACGCTCAGACGCGCCCGCCTGCATGTCTTCTAGCTTGCGACCTGAAAGACGGCCATATTTGTCAAATTTTTCAACCTGAAAATAAACATCGCCATTACTTGCAGGATAAGCTGTGCCTTTATTGACCAAATTACCAATCATATTTTGCATTTGATCAATATATTCAGTGGCACGTGGTGCAGCATCAGGTTCAACACAGCCTAAGTTTGCCGCATCTTCATTCATGGCTTGAATAAAACGATCTGTTAAAGCTTGAATGCTCTCGCCATTTTCATTGGCACGTTTAATAATTTTGTCGTCAATGTCGGTAATGTTGCGGACATATTTCACATTCCAACCTTGACTGCGCAAAAAGCGAATGATGTAGTCAAATGCAACCATAACCCGCGCATGCCCGATATGACAGTAATCATAAACCGTCATGCCACAGACATACATGTCGATATGTCCTTCTTTACGCGAAACAAATTCAACTTTTTTTCGTTGCTCTGAGTTATATAGAACAAATGGTTGCATAGGTTTTCAAAATAGGTCTATTAAAAGATGCTCCATCTTAACCTAAGCATTATTTTTCATAAAGTTTTTCGATGTTTTTATTCTGTATGTGTCTGTGTGAAGAGAATATCGCGGATGATCCAAGCCTTCTCCCGAAGGAGAAGGAACTTTTTAATACCTGTACTTAGGCGTTTGCTGATCTTATACGGTTTGGCAAAGCTTATGCAGCATCACGTTTTTGTACCAAAATCGCGCCAACTGAATAGCCTGCGCCAAATGAACACAAGACACCATATTCACCGTTTTCGACTTCGTGTGCAGTACGGTGTAAAGCGATAATTACCCCTGCCGAAGAAGTATTGGCAAACTCATCTAAAATAATAGGTACTAAACCTGGTTGTGCTGCTTCTTTACCAACCACCAATTTCAAAATGAGTTCGTTCATGCTGGCATTGGCTTGGTGCAACCAGAAACGCTTCACCTCGGTTGGCGCAATCTGATTCTTTTCTAATTGCGCAGTAATCATTTTGGCAACTAAGGGGCAAACTTCTTTAAAGACTTTACGACCATCTTGATGGAAGCGTTTATCGTCAATATCTGCATTTTCACTTAAGTTTAAAAAACCGAAATTATTACGGATATTATTCGAGAACTGAGTAAACAGGTTCATGTCCAAAATTTCGAAACCTGCTTTGGTTTCAGTGTCTTCCAAAATTGAAGCGGTTGCTACATCACCAAAAATAAAGTGGCAGTCACGTGAACGGAAATCGTTATGACCTGAGGTAATTTCGACATTCACCAACAGTACGCGGCGCGCACCTGCTTTAATCGCATCATGCGCTTGCTTAATGCCGAAAGTCGCAGCAGAACATGCCACGTTCATGTCATAGGCATAACCTTGAATACCAAGCGCAGTTTGAATTTCAATCGCCACCGCAGGATAAGCACGCTGCAAGTTTGAGCAAGACAAAATCACCACATCAATATCTTCTGCGGTCACGCCTGCATTTTGCATGGCTTGTTTTGCAGCAATTACACCCCATTCTGCTTGTAGCGAAATTTCATCATCCCCGCGTTCACGCAAATTTGGACGTAAACGGTTAATGTCCAGAATACCTGTTTTTTCTGACACGTAACGGCGTTTTACCCCAGAGGCTTTTTCGATAAAGTCAGCACTTGAGCCACGACGTTCTTCAAGCTCACCTGCTGCAATTTTGTCAGCATTGAGCTGATTATACTGTTCCACATAAGCATTTAAACTTTCGACCAACTCTTCATTGGTAATAACATCTTCTGGGTGATAAAGACCAGTACCTATAATGCGAATGCCCATGTAAAACTCCTTCTAGAAATTACTAATATCTTAACTGATTCCGAGCTTTTCCCATACTTTTTGCAGCCGAGTTGCAGAAATTGGCATTTTGGTTTTCATGGGTTGAGAGAACAGCGATATGCGTAATTCTTCCACCATAAAGTACAATTCCTTGAGTCGGGCATCTTGTTTGTGTTTAAACAATTTGTCCATCCAAGGGTCAATTTGGGCGATGGCAGCATCGTCTCTTTGCAAGTTATTGGGTAAGCGGTCTAAACGTAATAACAACGCTTTCAAATAGCGCGGATATTCGCTCCACACCTCTACAGGCTTGCTATACACAAAGTCTGCCAGATGCATTAAGTCCAGCTGATCTTCTATATCATCCATATTTTTAGCAAAAACTGCTTCATCAAGCATAAGAAGCTGACGGCGGATGTCTTGCCATGCAATATAAATTTCATTAAAGATACGCAGCGTGGTTTGACCATGACTGAGGAAAGTCTTTTTTACCTCAAGCTGCAACTTTTGAAACTCTTCCAAGTTGACTGGTAAGTCACCAATAATGCTTTGCAATGTTGCATAGATCAACATTTGCTCAAGTTGAGCTTTATCACCCAAAGGCGAATACGCCAAAGCCAAGGGTTTATCAATTTGTTTTTTCAATTGGCGTGATAAATCACCCAATTGCACATATAGCAAACGAATCACGCCTTCACGGTGCTGACGAATCGCCTCACTCTGATCATTAAAGGTTTGAATCACCACACCCGATTCATCTTTTGGTAAAAGCTCTGCAAATGTTTTGCTTGGTACCAACGCCTGATATTGCTTAACCACTACGCCCGTAACTTTTTGCGAAGCTTCAAATACAAATCGTTCAGGAAAAGTTTGAAATTCTCCGTGCACCTGCTTTACAGGACTATGCGTTTCGGTATGGCAACGCGCTTTTAATTCAGATAAATCACGACCTTGCTCAATCACCCGCCCTTTTTCATCTAGCACTTTAATGAACGGCAATAAATACGCATCTACCCGCTCAAAGCTAAAGTCTTTTTCGGTGATGTGTTCAGCACGTAATTGAAATGCCAAAAAGCTAAAAATGTGCTCGCGTAAATTTACCGCATCAACACGTTGTAGCAACTTTCGAGCTGTGTCTGGAATAGGCACCAAATGACGACGCTTATCTTTAGGCAAAGTCTTGAGCAAGGCTTCAATTAAATTTTCACGCCAACCCAGAACACCCCACGACCAGATATTTTCATCGACCTGTGCCAACGCTTGCACTGGAATTTTAACGGTTGCGCCATCTTCATCATGGCTGGGGTCAAAACGGTAACTGGCCGCCAAGCGCAGCTCACCATTACGCAAATAGTCAGGAAATTGCTGCGTGGTCGGACGATCATTCAGCCAAAGTGCATCATCTTCCACAAATAAATAACGTGGATTTTGCGGCTCTACTGTGGCACGCCAATCTTCAAAGGAACGACGGCTTGCAACTTCTGCAGGTACTTTGGCGGCATAAAATTGATAAATAGTTTCTTCATCAACAACTAAATCACGACGACGTAATTTATCTTCAACCCGTTCCACTTCTTCCAGTTTAAGCAGGTTGTGTTTTAAAAATGGTGGGGTAATGCCCAAGTTGCCTGTGGTTAAAGCATCACGTAAGAATATTTCATGGGCGGCTTCCTGATCGACCTTTTCGTAATTGACAGGACGTTTCGGCTCGATAATTAGACCAAACAGCGAAATTTGATCATAGGCATTCACCACGCCTGCTTTTTTAGACCAATGTGGTTCAAAATAGTGATGCTTCAGCAAATCACGTGCAGCCAATAAAATCCATTCAGGTTCAATTTTTGCCAAGGTGCGTAGATACACTTGCGAAGTTTCTACCATCTCAAATGCCATGACCCACGGTGTATTGGTTTTATGCAAAGTCGATGCAGGGAAAATTCGTGCTTTTTGTTGGCGTACTGCCATAAACACATTGCGCTCATCGGTTTTATTGGCAATAAAAGAAAGCAACCCTGTTAATAACGCCCGATGCAGATTTTCATAACTGGCTTTTTTCTCATTAAACGACAGTTTTAAGCCACGCGCCAAATCCACCAATTGTTCATGAGTTTTCTTCCATTCACGTAAACGCAACCAACTTAAAAAATGCTGACGGGCAAAAGTACGACGTTTGTTTTCACTCATGCCATCACGGTTTTCGTGTAAAGTTTCCCACAATTTTAAATAGAATAAAAAGTCAGAATCTGCTTCACGGAACAGTGCATGTTTTTGATCGGCTTGCATTTGTTTGTCTGCAGGACGTTCACGCGGGTCTTGTACCGCCAATGCCGCTACAATAATCAGGACTTCATTTAACACCCCAAAATGCGCACCGCCTAAAATCATACGTGCCAGTCTTGGATCAATCGGCATTTTTGCCATTTGCTGACCAATTTTGGTTAAGCTGCTGCCTTGAAGCTCGCCTTTATTAGCGGTGGATTTAGTGGAATTATTCGGATGATTGTCTCCCTTTTGCGTCGCAGAGCTGCTCATTCCGTCTAAAAGAGGGGCTTTACCCTTCTCAATCATCGCACCGAGTTCAATCAACAGCTTACGACCATCATTGACTAAACGATGATCTGGCGGCTCAATAAAATAAAAATCTTCGAGCGTACCCAAGCCCAAACTTTGCATTTGTAAAATGACCGATGCCAAGTTGGTGCGTTTAATTTCAGGTTCAGTAAACTCTGGGCGACTTAAAAAATCTTCTTCTGAATACAGGCGAATACAAACGCCTGGTGCAATACGACCACAACGTCCTTTACGCTGATTCGCTGCTGCCTGAGATACTGCTTCAATCGGTAAACGCTGCACCCGTGAGCGATAGTTATAACGTGAAATACGTGCAAAACCGCTATCAATCACATAGCGGATATTGGGTACAGTGAGTGCGGTTTCAGCGACGTTGGTGGCAATAATAATGCGACGACCACCACCTGAAGGATTAAAGATTTTTTGTTGTTCCGCCAAAGCCAAACGCGCATACAACGGTAAAATTTCAGTATGACGCGGTCCATGCTTATGCAAGGTTTCTTGCAGCTCCCGAATTTCCTGTTCAGTACTGGCAAAAATTAGAATATCGGCATGTTCAGGATGACCTTTTTCCTGTGCATCGGCAAAGCATTCTTCTACCGCTTGCACCACTGCGCGTGGCAAGTTTTCTTCAAAGTCATCAAACTCATCATCATCACTACCACCAATGCTTAATTCAGAAATTGGACGATAACGTACTTCGACAGGATAGCTTCGACCTTCGACCTCAAAAATAGGTGCGCCGTTAAAATAGTTACTAAAACGCTGCACATCTAAAGTTGCAGAAGTGATGATGACTTTTAAATCAGGGCGACGTGGCAAAAGTTGCTTTAAATAGCCCATAATGAAGTCAATATTTAAAGAACGCTCATGCGCTTCATCTATAATAATGGTGTCGTATTTATTTAAATAACGGTCATTGACAAGCTCTGCTAACAAAATACCATCGGTCATTAAACGGACAATTGAATCTTGCGAACCCTGTTCATTAAAACGAACTTTAAAGCTGATGGACTCACCTAACTTTTCGCCAACTTCTTCGGCAATACGCTGCGATACACTACGCGCAGCAAGACGTCGTGGCTGAGTATGACCAATTAACCCCGTTAAACCACGACCTGCCAACATTGCAATTTGTGGTAACTGTGTAGTTTTCCCTGAACCTGTTTCACCCGCCACAATAATGACCTGATGTTGCTGAATTGCAGTAATCAACTGTTCGGCAGATTGAGTCACAGGTAAATCTTGATTCAACTTAATGTTGGGAATGCGCTGTGCACGCTCCAACACTTTTAAATTAGATTTTTCAAATAATTCCTGATATTGCTTTGGATTGGCATCTTTGCCTTTTCGTAGTCGATTTAAACGATGACGATCACGCGCCAAAACGAGGTGGTCTACATTTAAATGACTCTGCACAGAATACGCTTCCTAACCAAAACACAAACGCGTATTTTACGCTGTAATGCCTTTAAGCGAAAGAACAGTGATTTAGAATGCGTATTTAAAAAGTTTTAAATCCCCCCTTGAATTTCAAAATAGCATCCCCATATAGATGTATGTTCACCAATTGCTTGAAATGGGTTGTATTTGAACCTGAAAAATAGGTTGTCATGCAATCATCATCATTTTGAGGCCTAATAAAGACTCAATAATACTGTGATGAAAGTGTACGCTTTTTACATACTCATTTGTTTTTCCGATGCTAGTAATGTAAAAATACCATTTCAGCAATAAAACAAAATTAGATACTCTATTGCCAACGAAATACAAACCTTAATCATGGAGACAATGATGAGCTTAATTAATACTGAAGTTAAACCATTTAAAGCAAATGCATACCACAACGGTCAATTCATTGAAGTAACTGAAGCTGATCTTAAAGGCAAATGGTCTGTAGTATTCTTCTACCCTGCTGACTTCACTTTCGTTTGCCCAACTGAGCTTGGTGACCTTGCAGACAACTACGCAGAATTCCAAAAATTAGGCGTTGAAATCTATGCAGTTTCTACTGACACTCACTTCACGCACAAAGCTTGGCACGATTCTTCAGAAGAAATCAAAAAAATCCAATACGTAATGGTTGGCGACCCAACTTGGACGCTTTCTAAAAACTTCGAAGTATTAATCGAATCTGCTGGTCTTGCTGACCGTGGTACTTTCGTAATTGATCCAGAAGGTAAAATCCAAATCATCGAAATCAATGCTGGCGGTATTGGCCGTGATGCTCAAGAACTTCTTCGTAAAGTTAAAGCAGCTCAATACGTTCACGCTCACCCAGGTGAAGTATGCCCAGCTAAATGGAAAGAAGGTGATGCAACTTTAGCCCCATCTATCGACCTAGTAGGTAAAATCTAAGTTTTAGATTAAACCACTCAAAAAACCACGCATATTTTGCGTGGTTTTTTTTAATCAGAACATCACCCTTTTCTACCTTATTTATTCATATTTCATCTCTAGAATAGAAAATGTAAAAACATTACAACACTACAATCGAATCTGTACCGGTAACAGTTGTGAGATTTATTTTTGAGGGCTGTTCTATGAAAAAATTATTTTTACTTTCAACATTAATAGCATTTTCAGTGCCAGCTTTAGCTGATTTCAACTGTAATGGCAGCATTAAAAATCGAACTATTGATGATAATGTCAAAGTGCATAAACAATGTGTTCTTGATCATGTGACTATTAAGGGCAACCTAATGTTGCATTCCAACTCACATACGGCAATTAAAAATAGTACGATTGATGGCAATTTAGAATCTAAAGGAAACTTTAGTCAGGTTAATGCACATGCCAACCGCATTGATGGCAATATCCAACTCGAAGATGGGCGTAACATCCAACTCACGTCAAACCGTGTAAATGGCAATATTCAACTTAAAGATAATTCAGGCTCAATCGTTGTAAAAAATAACCGCGTGAATGGCAATTTAGAATGTGAAGATAACCGCGTAAAACCGACTGGCGGCACAAACCGTGTTTCTGGTGACAAAGAAGATCAATGTCGTCATCTATAAAATCTAGTCTTTCAATCATTTTATTTAAATGAATGACTATTCATGTGCAAAGCATAAACACCACATCCTAAATGTGGTGTTTTATTTCGCTTCATAATAGTTTTGTCGTTTTTGGCACGTTTAGGTTGCGCAAAAAACTTATATTCAAAAGTTACAATTCTGTAATACTTTTTTAGCAAGCACTTCACTTATGTTCAAAATAAGCAGATTTATTCTGTGAAAAATAATATAAAAAATAAAGGAGTTGCTTATGGGTAAAACACTTGCCGTGACATCCTGGACATACAGTGCATCTTCACGTTATTTAAAAATATTTTACGAAAATGGCTCTGGGGATTTATTCCATCCTGTACCACAATTTATTTATGACAACTTATTAAGACGCAGTGATAAAGCAGCTTTTGTGAGTAAATATTTAGCATACGATTTAAGCTTTAACCGTATTTCCATTCAATAATTGATTTTATTAAACTTTGAGCATCCACATAACGATCCAATCTAAAAATAGATTGGATCGTTTTAAATAGGTAAATAACTTCAAATATTAATACACTTCTTGAATCAATTTAAAGCGTTCCTGTTCACGGTCATCATCCAAAGTAATACTCTCCGTGAACATATCAAGCGGTCTGGCCCAAATAGAATAATCGCCATATAAGCATTGATAAACCACCAATTTCTCTTGGGTTTCACTGTGTGTAGCCACATGCAGCACTTGATACAATTGCCCTTTATAATGTTGATAAATCCCTTTTTTAAGCATTTTACAATCCCAATCTTACAGAATGGCATTACTGTACAATAAAAACTGTAACCATTCTCAAGATTTCACCTTATCAGAAAAAATGAATCGCATCGGCATATTTTTCTCTAATTTATCGTTCTAATCTACACAACAAAAAAATATCTAAACCCATTACATTATTTGAACAATTTTAAGCTTCAAATTGATTGTTTTTTGGTTATATTCGCATTATCCCATCTTAAGTGGATGTAAAAAAAGGAAACATGATAATGAATAAACTTCTTATTGCTTTAGGTCTTGCTGCCACTGTAGCACTTGTAGGTTGTGCAAAAGAAAAAGCACCAGAAACAGGGGCAACTACGGGTGAACACTTAGAAAACGCTGCGGCTCAAGCTGCACATGATGCCAAAGATGCAACACATGAAGCTGCTACTGCTACAGCAACTGCGGTAGATAACGCAGCGCAAGCAACTGAAAATGCTGCACACAATGTTGCAACAGCAACAGAAAACGCAGCTGATGCGACTGTACAAGCTGCTAAAGATGCAACTGCTGCGACTGCAGGTGCGGTTGAACAAGGTGCTGCAAATGTGAAAGAAAAAGCACAACAATAATTTGATTGTATAAAACAAAAACTCCTGAGCAAGTTCTCAGGAGTTTTTTATTCAGCACGATTTAATTAGGGTCTGTTGACAATTCGTCTATGTTTGCGACATGAGAGATATATCTCGCAAGGTTTTTTAGCTGATATAAGGCATGGGACAGGAAATTTACTCATTCTAAATGACTGGCACATAACGTAATAGCAGCAAAAAATATGCTTGTACCCTTGCGCAGCAAACAAAGCAGTGCTTTGTTTTTGCTCATGTGGCTAAAACTTTCACAGATTGCGTTATAAAACTTGAAAATAAACCCGTTATTCCCTGCGTTTCATGCCTAATCTGCTCAGTTTTAGCCTACAGCGCAAGCCATTTATGAAATATCAACAGACCCTAGTAAACCTAAATCCTGCCGCAACTATAACGCCGCTTTTAAATTACAGCCATAGCCCATGGTCTGTTGTACTTGGCGGTAACTGGTGTAACGATTCAAAATAAAATCATAATAAGATTCTGCATTGGCAAAATTTTCAGCCAAATTTTCCTGCTCTGCACGCGGTAATTTTACATCTTTAAGAAAATCTAGATTGTTATGTCCTAAGCGATATAACTCAGCAAAATAACCATTCATCATATCGCAATAAGCAATTTTAGTCGGCTTTAAAGCAGTACTGGCGACCAAATGCTGATTCAAAGTTTGTAAGTTATTTACATCTAAAGGGAATTGATGCGCAAATGCGATATTTTCGACTTGTTTAAATTGTTTGAAGTCTTGCGCCAATTTGACATTTAAAGCATCTATACGCTGTTGTAATGCAGTCGCATCCTGAACCTGATATTGCTTTGGATCAATTTTTACTTGAGTTTGCTGTGGATTGCTACACGCACTTAATCCACACACCACAAGCAAACCACCATAAACGAAAGGCTTCATTAATTTACTCATCAATTCATACATCAGGCTTATTATGCCTGAAAGCATCTGCAAATTTAATGATATCGCTCATCTTAATATTTCATAAAGAAATGACGGATATGATTTGCCAATCTACCTAGAGTTGGGCAAAGTAGATAAAAACATGGAGTAAATAATATGACCTTATTAGAACAACTGAATATAAAGCATCCTATTTTTCTTGCTCCAATGGCTGGCGTTTCTACTCCCGAACTTGCAGCCGAGGTTTCTAATCAAGGTGGTTTTGGCTCACTCGGTTTAGGTGCAAACACGGTAGATGCTGCACGTGAGCAAATTTTACGCACTCAAGAACTGACTGATTTTCCATTTCAGGTCAATTTCTTTTGCCATGAATCAAGTCCACTAGATGAAGTCGCTGCACAAGCGTGGATTGCACATTTTCAGCCAATCTTTGAACGCTATGGCGCAACTGCACCGAGTCAACTAAATTGTATTTATCCAAGTTTTAAAGACCATGATGGATATTTAGATCTTGTACTAGAAACTAAACCACAAGCCGTCAGTTTTCACTTCGGGATTCCGCATGCGCATCAAATTCAGGCTTTAAAAGATGCAGGAATCATTACTATGGTTTCAGCAACCAACTTAGCCGAAGCTCAAGCCATTGAAGCAGCGGGAATTGATGTCATTATCGCCCAAGGCATTGAGGCAGGTGGACATCGGGGTATCTTTAACCAAACCTTTGATAGTGCAATTAAAACCAGCGATTTAGTACAACTAATTCGTGAACATTGTACCCTGCCAGTGGTTGCAGCAGGTGGCATTATGAATGGTCAGCAAGCACAGTTAATGCTGAAATTGGGCGCTTCTGCGGTACAGCTGGGTACAGCTTTTGTGCAATGTAAAAGTTCCAATGCCAATCCAGCTTATCGACAAGCTTTATTTCAACAAAACATTACTCAAATGACCGACAGCATTTCTGGACGCCCTGCCCGTGGTTTAATTAATCATTGGCATACACAAGTAGATACGCCAGATCGTTTAACAGTACCTACCTATCCGTATAGCTATGATCTTGCAAAACAGTTGCATGCAGCAGCCGTTATACAAGGCGAGCAAGGTTATGCTCCGTTTTGGGCTGGTAGTAATGTGAGTCAGATACGTGAATTAGAAGCCGCAGATTTAATTAATCAGTTGGTTTTGGAAATGATTCACGCACGCTAAGTTTACGTACAGAAAACTCAACTGTGTATCACAGTTGAGTTTTTATTTAGTTCCAAAAAAGCTAAAGCATATATTTGCATGCGATTACTTTGTGTCTAACAAGTTCACGGTTTCAACCTGCACATCACTCATGATTTCACCATGCGCAAGTAGCTGATTAAAGTAATCTTCAACCACTTTATATTGTTCTGCAGTACTTTCTACTTGATACATACTTTGACGGAATTCATTACTTGAACGTAAACCTTTGGTGTACCAAGCAATATGTTTACGTGAAATACGACAACCTGAATATTCACCATAAAATTCATACAGCTCAGCTAAATGTCCTAATAGGACTTTTTGAACTTCTGCAATACTCGGTGCGGCAAGCAGCTCCCCCGTTGCTAAATAATGTGCAATTTCCCGAAAAATCCACGGACGCCCCTGTGCTGCACGTCCAATCATAATCGCATCTGCGCCTGTATAGTCCAAGACATATTTGGCCTTTTCAGGGCTATCTATATCACCATTGGCAATCACAGGTATCTGCAACATACTTTTCACGTCTTTAATGAGTGAGTAACGTGCATGATTTAAATACATATCTTCACGGGTACGACCATGCAAAGCTAAAGCGGCAATACCAGCTTGTTCCGCACGCTTTGCCACACGTAAGATATTTTCCTGACCATTTAAAAAACCCAAACGGGTTTTAAGGGTTACAGGTACATCAACTGCAGCAACGACAGTATCTAAAATACGTGCCACCAAATCTTCATCTTGCAACAAGGCAGAACCTGCTAACTTATTACAGACTTTTTTGGCAGGACAGCCCATATTGATATCAACAATTTGTGCACCATTGGCGACTTGATAACGTGCGGCTTCGGCCAAATCATGCGGGTCTGAACCTGCAATTTGTGCAGAAATTGGTGCAAGTTCCCCATCAAAGTTGGCACGATACAAACTCTTTTTACTCATGCGCAAAGTTTTGTCAGAGGTCATCATTTCACTGACCGCATGCCCTGCACCAAAGTACTTGCACAATGAGCGAAAGGGTCTATCAGTGACACCTGCCATCGGGGCAACGATCAAATTATTTGACAGTTGATAGGGACCAATATACATATATATTCTTAACTTTAACGATTGGCATAGTATACTGCATCTGCCCTTTGGGCTCATCCATTTGGAACGAGTTTTCCCTATCTATGAAAGACACTGTATTCACTTCTTTGATGAAACCCTTCAGCGTGCTTGTTTTATCATTAAGCTTGGCTGCCTGTGGAGATAGCGCATGGTGGTCTAAGGACAATGAGCCTACCCTTGAAGCAGAACAAATCCGCAAACTCATTCCAAATCGGGTCAGCGAGCGTAGTGCTTGGGCAAAAGATATTTACGATATTTCAGAGCAATTGGGCATTCCACAAACCAAAGAAAATATGTGTACCATCATTGCCGTCGTGGATCAGGAATCGAACTTTGTAGCCGACCCTCAAGTCTATGGTCTGGGTGAAAAAGCAGTTAAAGAAGTGCAAGACCGTTTGGATGAGAAATTTAAAGATAAACTGGGCGAAGCCATTGGTGGTACGGTTGCAGGCTATTTTCAGGATGTACTGAAAAACCACCCAAGCCCTGAAGATAACTATTTAAGCCAAATGCGTCGTGTGAAAACCGAACGTGAACTGGATGAATTGTATCGTGAAATTTTTGACTATATGGCCAAACATTATCACGTGTCTGCGCTAACAGGTGCTGCCAAACTGTTTGGACAAAATATTGGCGAAAAACTTAATCCAATTACTACTTTAGGCTCGATGCAAGTACATATTAGCTATGCCAAAGAGCATAAACGCCAAAGCGGTAACATCGCAGAGTTACGCAGCGATCTATACACTCAATATGGCGGATTATATTACGGAATTCATCGTTTAATGATGTACCCTGCCGATTACGATCAACCGCTATACCGCTTTGCTGATTATAACTCTGGCATGTATTCGAGCCGCAATGCCGCATTCCAAAGCATGCTAAATGATTTAACTGAAGCAGAATTAGATTTAGATGGTGATTTGCTACTTTATACTAAAGATGGTAGCGTGCGTAATGCAAAGAGTGAATCCGAACGTGAATTAATTGCTGTTTTTTCAAAACATAATATTTTAGTCACCCCACGACAAATTCGTGCAGACCTAAAAAAAGAAAAAGAAAAGAAATTTGAAGATACTGCGACATATTTAGCAGTCACGAAACTCTATAAAGCGCAAACGGGCAAAGAGCCATTTTATGCCATGATGCCGCAAGTGGTCATTTCAGGGCCTAAACTGAGTCGAGATTACAACACCAATTGGTTTGCTACGCGAGTCAATGGACGTTATAAAACATGCATGCAAAAAGCCAAAAATATAAAAATCTAGCCCTATTTGATTTTGATGGGACCCTGTGCAGCAAAGACAGTTTTACAGGGTTTATTTTCTATGCTTTATCTAAGCGGCATATTTTTAAGCAAGGACTTAAAATCTTGCCTTGGATTCAGGCTTACTATTTAAAAGTTTATCCTGCACATGCCATGCGCCCTAAATTGTTTAATGCTATGTTTAAAGATGCAAATACAGCTGAAATATTAGCACTTGCACAGCGCTACGCAGTAGATTTAATACATGATCTTAACCCACAACTATTACAACAATTAAAGCAGCATCAATTCAATGGAGATGAAGTGGTGGTTGTTTCTGCAAGTGTAGATATTTATTTACAGTATATTTGTCAGCAGTTAAATGTCGCTTTGCTTTGTACTGAAACAGAAATTAAAAATCTACAATTCACAGGGCAATATTCAACACCTGATTGCAGTCAGGAACAAAAGAAAATACGGATTTTAGAACAATATGATTTAGAAAATTATGCTGCTATTTATGCGTATGGTAATAGTGATGAAGATGATGCCATGCTGAGTTTAGCGACTTATTCTTATATGGTGGGTAGTGATCATTCATTGCCAGAAATTGTAACTTATAAAAAACTGGCTTGATTTTGATGAATGATATAATAAAACCACAATTTGAATTGTGGGTTTTTTAAGTTACATGTAGCGGATGCCGCCTATGGTGATTACTTTTTTATACCCAGAATAGAAAATAAAAATAGAGTTTTCTCTTAATAAAATAGCTGATGATTCTGCATAAAAATAACGACTACAACACCTAAAGCAATAAAAAAGGTGACACTTTACAGCATCACCTCTAATTCAAAATAGAAGTATAGTTTTAAACCAAGATCAATCACTTAATCTATTCGTACTAAACAACTCATTTGTAAGTCACTTATTTCTTAAATGGAAAAGCATATTTCACAATACGTTTAAGCACACTGCCGTACTGTTTAACTAAGCTCGCATTGTTGTAGTTCAAGCCATACTTTTCACACACAGCTTGTACTTTTGGAGCCATTTTACGATAGCGACGTGCAGGAATATCTGGATATAAATGGTGTTCAATTTGATGGCTTAAATGTCCTGTCAAAATGTGGAATGCTTCAGAACCTGTAAGATTCGATGAACCACGAATTTGACGCATATACCAGTGACCACGGCTTTCGTTTTGCATCACAGACTTTGGAAATACTTCTACATCCTTCGTAAAGTGACCGCAGAAAATAATGCTGAATGTCCAAATATTACGAATACCATTCGCAACCAAGTTCCCTGTAAACACTGGTAAAGCCGAAGGGCCTGCAATCAATGGAAAGAACACATAATCTTTAAACAATTGTTTTCCAATTTTCTTCTGCATAGGTTGCCATTCTTTTTTGGCTTGGGCTTTGCTTTTACGGCCATTCAAAATTTTACCAATTTCTAAATTCTGAATGGCAACACCCCATTGGAACAGTAAGCAGAAAGGAATACTGTATAAAGGTTGCAATAAATAGCCTGATCTCCAGCGCTGTTCTGGGAACAAACGCACCAAACCATAGCCAATATCATCATCCATACCTTTAATATTGGTATAAGTATGGTGTTTAAAGTTATGGGTTTGACGCCAGTTGTCTGAAGTACCTACCGTATCCCATTCATAACTTGCACCATTGAATTTAGGATCATTCATCCAGTCATACTGACCATGCATGACATTATGACCTAATTCCATGTTTTCCATAATTTTGGCAAAGCCTAACAAGCCTGTACCCAAAACCCATGCTGGCGGGAACCATCCTGCGAACAATAAGGCACGACCTGCCATTGAGCTATAACGAATGGTTGAATAAACACGGCGGATGTATTTAGCATCTTTTTCGCCAATATCATCCAAAACTTCTTGTTTAATGGCGTCTAATTCACGTGCAAGCTCATCTAATTCAAATTGAGTGAGTTCACGGTTTTTAGGATTGCGGAAATATTCTATTTTTACTGGCATATTCATAATCGGAACTCGCTTATAAATCAATAATTAAATCGGTTTGTGCTGAATTGACGCAGATTTTCAATTGGTTATTCGGTTCGCTGTTTTGAACACCATCGACCAAGTTTTTAGTTGAACCTTCAGCCTTGTTGCATACGCATTTATGGCAAATTCCCATACGACAGCCGTATTTAGGTTTAATATTTTGCTGTTCCAGACTTTCTAAAATGGACTTGCCTTTTGGAATAGTGACAATCTTTTTCGATTGAGTCAGTGTAACTTGTACCAAACCAACATCGTCACTTAAAACAGGCGTCATGCTAAAAGCTTCTGTTTTTAGCAAGGCAGCCTGTGCAAGTAATTGTTCAGCTTGCGTGGTAAAACCCGATGGGCCACATGCAAACACTGCACTTTGCTCAATTTGCGCTAAGTCTTTTAAATGTTCTGCATTTAAACGGCTGTGCGCCAAACTCGGCTCTTGGGTATAAAGCACTTGAAATTTAAAGTTTGGATATTGCTGTGCCCAAGCTTCAAATTGCGCTTTAAATGCTGCATCTGCAAAGGTTTTTACCCAATACATTAAAGTCACTGGAGTGCTACTAAGACGACCAGATTTTGCCATGTCTTGTACCAGACTATACATCGGTGTGATACCGCTACCTGCTGCCAATAGAATTAAAGGCTGGGCTTGTGCAGGCAATTGCATATCACCATAAGGCGCACCAAACTCTAAAGTATCGCCAACTTTGGCTTGCTCAACCAGCCATGTGCTGACTTTGCCCTGATCAACTTTTTTTACCGTCAATAAAACGTGTTGTGCATCTAACTGAGTCAAACTATAAGTTCGCTCATAGCGTACACCTTGAATGTTTACATAAACTGGATGATGCTGACCTGCTGCACCCATTTGAAACTTTTTATTGACTTGTAGTGTAAGACTCACCACATCTTTTGCGGTTTGCTCTTTTTTTACAATTTTGCCGAGTGACTGATTCACCGACCATAATGGATTAATTTTTTGCAACCAGAAATTTGCTGCATAAGGATCTAGTACTGCAGTTGCAATACTGGTTAAGGGAGATTTTCTTTTTTCAGTTAGCTGCATGATTCAGCACCACCCGATGAAATTTTAATTATTATACACATGTATATATATTTGTATATACATCTGTATTGTTTCTAATCATTTCACAAGTACTGGCGCAACCGCTATAATGCCTCCAAGCTTATAAATTATTGAAAATATGACTCAGCCTGCCATGAAAACAAACCATGATGTGACTTTTCCAGAATCTGAAACGGTTCATGAGCCTCTTGTCGTGCGTACGGTTGGGCGTAAAGCCACCATTACCAAACAAGAATTATTTCAGGCAGCATTAAATTTAATTGGCCCACAAAAAAGTATCGCATCTTTAAGTTTACGTGAAGTTGCACGTGAAGCAGGCATCGCACCAAACAGTTTTTATCGTCATTTTAAAGATATTGATGAACTCGCGATTGAACTGATTGATCGTGCAGGTGTGGTGTTGCGTCAAATTCTGCATGAAGCACGTTTAAAAGCATCTAAACAAAACAGTATTATTCGCAGCTCGGTTGAAGTATTTATTGAACAATTAGATACCGATGAAGGCAATTTAAGTCTGCTATTACGTGAAGGTTATACGGGTTCAACCTCTTATAAGCTAGCTGTTGAGCGCCAATTGAATTATTTCCAGCAAGAATTGCAGGATGATTTAATTCGTTTGGAACGTTTGAATAATAGCAAATTGGCGCATCCCGACA
The DNA here is from genome assembly GCF_013420455.1 of Acinetobacter sp. YH01004. Classification (NCBI taxonomy): domain Bacteria; kingdom Pseudomonadati; phylum Pseudomonadota; class Gammaproteobacteria; order Moraxellales; family Moraxellaceae; genus Acinetobacter; species Acinetobacter sp. YH01004. The sequence continues at coordinate 63,990 of NZ_VOXZ01000006.1, read as the reverse complement.
TTGCAGCCAAAGCCATTACGCAACTGGTGTTTAATATGGGTGCCAAAGTCATTGATATGCCAACTGCAGAGCGCAAAGAAACCGCCGAACAAACCATGATTATGATTCGTATGATTTTAGAAGGTGCGCGTCATTTGGATGAAGGGAAGATTCGATAAACCCAAGTTTATCCCTTCTCTATCAAAGCAGCTTTAACCACATAAATCTGCTTTTTTTTATTTTGGATGCAACCACTTTGCTTATATAGTTTCTGTGTACTGAAAATCAGCACGTCATTTTATGACGCTGAAATTCGACAAGTGATGCTGAGTTTTTATAATCTAAGGATTAATAACAACAAAGCAAAGGCAAATCAATATGCTATTTCTTGATGATACGGCTCAGACTGAACCACAACGCAAGATTACACTCGATTTATCACAGGATGCCGCCACTATACAGCAGCACATTGTCGCGCTCAGTCAAAAATATCAACCTGAACTAATTGTTGCCGAAGGTCTTGAGGCAGATTTTATTTTAGAAAGTTTAACTGAAATTCTGCCACACTGCGGTGGAATTGCGCTCAAACACCCTACCGACAATGTTTCACTCGAAAAACTGCAACATGCCTATCTGCAGCGTGGTAAACAGCGTTTTTATGAGGTGAGAATCATGTTGTTACAGACACATCCTCAATTTAAGTCATTTAGTAGACCTCTTGCGAAAGTAAAAAATGCTTCAATATAGATTTCATGAGATATGAGAAATTAAACCGTTTTTCAGATTCTGAATTTAAGCGCTTGGTTGGTGTACCTCGACCAGTTTTTACTGAAATGGTCGATGTTTTAGAAAAAGCAGAATCACTTAAAAAGAAATCAGGTCGTCCTCATACTTTAGCTATAGAGGATCAATTGTTATTAACGCTCAATTACTTACGCAACTACAGCACTCAACTAGAATTGGCAGCATACTACCATATCGCTGAAAGTAATGTGAATCGAACCATTAAAAAGGTTGAAGATGCTTTGATGAAATCGAGATGTTATACTCTGCCAAAACGAAGTATTACCACAGCAGACGAACACTTTAACTGGGTCATTATTGATGCGACAGAATGTTCAATAGAACGCCCGAAAAAAAAACCAGAGTAAGTTCTACAGTGGTAAAAAGAAGAAACATACACTAAAAACCCAAGTGATCTATCATCCGCAGAGCAAACAAATCATAGGGATCGATGTATCAAATGGCAGTCAGCATGATATTAAACTGGCAAGAAAAACGGTTAAGAAGTTTAAACATTGTGAATATGTTCTGACGGATTTAGGGTACTATGGATTAGAACAAGAGGGGTTTAAGTTATTGATGCCAATCAAGAAAAAGAAGAATTTACCTTTATTTGATGCTGAGAAAAAGTACAATAAAATGCTTGAAAAAATACGAGTTGTGATCGAACACATCAATAGTCAATTGAAAACATTTAGAATATTAAGTGAACGCTATCGAAATAGACGGAAAAGATTCGGTTTACGCATTAACTTAATCGCTGCACTGGTAAACCGAATTAACTTGCAATAACGACTTTCGCAAGAGGTCTAGTGATTTATTTTATATGATGCAACCCGATGACAATTTTGAGGCAGAAGTTGAATATTTGCTTAACACATATTTTCTAATAGGCAATAACAACGCTGACTAAATAACTAAACGGCAAAATAATTCAATAAAATCTCAAAAACAAAGCGCCCGAAGGCGCTTCAACATAGATACAACATATTCAGATTTAAAATCAATCGGTTATGGCTTTACCACCACCATCACCTGAATTGCTTCAGGCGTGACCGACAAACCATCTAATAATGCAACACCTTCTTTTTGCAATTTCTGTAAACGTGTAATTTCATCTTCACGAATACTTGGGTTAAATTGCTTCAAATAGCTTAAACGGTCAATTTCATATTGCCATTTTTTGCTATATACATCTTTAGCTTGTTGCTTAAATTCAGGCAATGCAGCTTTAGCCAACTCCAAAGCCTGTGTATAACGCGCTTCAATCGCGTCACGGCGTGCTTTCACCACTTGACGACAACTGTTGCCATCTAAATGATGTAAATAAGGTTTTAAAATTTCAGGGGCAATTTTTTGCGATAAATCCTGCCCTTTTTCGCTCAATAAGACACGAATGAGTTGCTGTGGCAAGCTTGATGGCAAATTCAGGGCTTTAGGTGCAATGACATCCACTTTGAACCAGACTTCGAGCAACACAGAACCTTGTGGCAAAGCGGCAGATTTTAATACCGCAACGTTGGTGCTACCAAAACCTTGTGTATTGATCATTTCCATCACGCTTTCTGTGAATGGATGCTCTAGGGTCAAATACTGTGCATCTTCACGAATTTGCGCCTGATCCCGATAGAACGTCGCGGTCATGCCTTCTTCGTCTAAGGTCAAACCTTGCACTTGCATTTGATCAGTTGGTTTAATAATCACCGTGCCATTGCTTTGTTCATCGAAGTCAATATTGGTCGATGCCATAAAGCGCTTCATAAACATAGGCAACGTGGTATTGTCGTCGTAATCTTCTAAAGCTTGTACAATTTCCTGCGCCACCACAGGACGGCAAGAGTTGTATTCCAACAAACGATCTCGACCCGCTTGAAGTTCTGCTTCCAAAGCTTCACGCTGCACACTGACTGCTTCCAGTAAATCTTCAAACTGTTGTCCTAAATCTGCAAGTAAGCAGTGTTTTAAATCGACAATAAAGTTTTCCTGCAAGGTTTGTGCAGTGGGTGAAATATTGCTGAAAATATTGAGTGCTTCGTTATACCAACGGAACATACGCTCTTGCGCAGTCCCCACCAAATACGGCACATGAATTTGAATACGGTTTTCTTGACCAATACGGTCTAAACGACCGATACGTTGTTCTAACACGTCGGGATTGGCAGGTAAGTCAAACAAAATCAGGTCTGATGCAAACTGGAAGTTACGCCCTTCTGAACCAATTTCGGAACACAATAAAATTTGTGCACCATAAGAATCTTCTGCGAAATATGCTGCCGCTTGGTCACGTTCTAACAAGCTCATGCCTTCATGGAACATTGCAGTACGAATACCTGCATGTAGGCGCAGCGCATTTTCAAGGGCTTCTACCACAGGGCCGCTACGCGCAATTAAAAGCACTTTTTTATGTTTTAAGTCGCTACGCAAACGCTCCATTAACCACATTACACGCGGGTCAGTTTCCATCCAACTGCCATCGAGCTGTGCTTCTTCTGGCCACATTTGTTCACGTAACTTGCCATCTTTAGACCAATTTTCTGGTGCAGGTAATGGCGCAGGCTGACAATCACGGCCTGGGAAACCTTGAATTGCTTCACGAGTATTACGGAACAAAATACGCCCTGTACCATGACGGTCTAACAATTCGTGGATGGCACGGAAACGCTGTTCAGGGTTATCTTCAATGCGATGTCCCAATAAGCCTTCTAGCGCAGCCAAATGGCTTTCTTCCAATGCGGCATCTGACATTAAGACTTCAGCAATTTTTGCCGTATGTTGATATTGCGCTTCTTCATCCAAGAAACAGTCTAGCGAACTAAAACGCTGCGGATCGAGCAAACGTAAACGTGCAAAATGGCTTTCTACACCCAGTTGCTCAGGCGTTGCTGTGAGTAATAACACCCCTGCAGTTTGTTCGGCTAATTCTTCGACCAGATCATAACGGTCATTGCCACCTTCTTCTTCGCTCCACATTAAGTGATGCGCTTCATCGACCACCAGCAAATCAAAACCTGCTTCTAAGGCTTGTTCGCGTAAGTCATCGTGGTCAATCATTAAATCGACTGAAGCAATGATGCATTGTTCGGTCAAGAATGGATTCAGGTCAGGATCGTGTTCTTTAATAGATGCTGTGCGAGTTAAATCGAACAAAGAGAATTGCAGATTGAAACGGCGACGCATTTCAATCATCCACTGATATTGCAGCGAATCAGGCACCAAAATCAGGATACGTTCCGCACGTCCTGTTTTGAGTTGCTGATGGATGATTAAACCTGCTTCGATGGTTTTACCCAAACCAACTTCATCTGCCAACAATACACGTGGCGCAAAACGCTTACCGACTTCATGTGCAATATAAAGTTGATGTGGAATCAAACCTACACGCGAACCCACCAAGCCACGCAGTGGACTGCTTTGCATATTGGCTTGCATCAACAAGGCTTCTATACGCAAGTCGTACCATTCTTTATAGTCAATTTGGCTGGCAAGCAAGCGGTCTAAGGGTTTCGAAAGTTGGATACTTGCACCAATACGGGTTTCATTCAGTGATTTTTTTTCTTCACTGCCATCTTGCAAACGACGCACCACGTTATAACGCAATACGCCATGACGGTCTTCGACCGATTCAACCGTCCACACATTGCCTTCTTGGTCTTGAACTTCATCATTTACATTAAAAATGATACGCGATAAAGGTGCGTTATTGCGTGCATAGACACGGGTTTCATCACTTTTAGGGAATAAAATGCTGACCGATCGCTCATCTACATCAATCAGAACACCAAGTCCTAATTCCGTTTCTGTGTCTGATAACCAACGTTGACCAATAGCAAACTGCTGCAATTTTTCCACCTTTATTTAGAAGTTAGGACGTATAAATTTTTGCGCAAAACCAGCTGAGTATTTGAGCAAAAATTCAGGGCGTATAGCAATATATTTTGACATAAAGCGCACTAAAAAGAGAGCCTAAAGCACAGGCTTTGCGTAATCTTTTTCGCTTAAAATGGGACTGGGCAAGTAAACTGTACACGTTGCTCAGTTTGTGGATGCAGAAAACTTAATTCTGCTGCATGTAAACACAAACGAGGCATGAGTTGTTGCTGTTCGGGCGTGGCATACAAAGTATCACCAATAATTGGATGACCTAAATATTGCATGTGTACTCGCAGTTGATGCGAACGACCTGTAATCGGCGTCAGTTGCACACGAGTCACAATTTGCCCCTGCAATTCAAATTGCTCCAATGCACGCCAATGCGTTAACGCAGGTTTGTTATGGGTTGCATCGGCAATGTGTAATGGAGGATGTGCAGGATCATAGACCACAGGCACATCTACAGTGCCTTCACCTTGCAGTTGCCCTGCCACCAATGCCTGATAGGTTTTATCGGTTTGGCGTTCTTGAAACTGACGCGAAATTTGTTTTTGCGCCCATTTCGTGAGTGCAAATACCAAAATACCCGAAGTATCACGATCTAAGCGATGAATCAGCAAAGTGCGCGGCTCAATTTTAACTAGACGACTCATCACACAATCTTGCAAATCTGCTGTTTTACCTGGAACGGTGAGTATGCCAGCGGGTTTATGTATCACCATAAACTCATCGTCACGATGAATCAGGTGTTCGCTTAGAAAATTACTCAATTTCAATTCCGGGCCGATCGTGAAAACAAGGCGGCAATAATAAAAAGCCTGACACAGAATTACAATGCAAAATACATCAATTCCCGATGAATTTTCCGATTTACATTCCTGAATCAGACAATCTGCTGAATTTTAAATCAGCCTGCTTTTAGAAATGTGGGTTTTATAGCATGCAGGAGGCTTTGTTGCATAAATATTTTTTAAGATACTGTTTTAAAGGTTTTTAAAATTTGGATAGAAAAATACAATGAAATCATAGTGCAAGATAGTTGCACAACAAAGCCGTTCTGAAGCTATATCTTTGATGGCGGGAGCAAATGAAGTAATAGGATTCATATTTAGTTTGACCAGGCTATTTTAGTGTTTAACAAGACGCTGATCTAAGCCTTTGATATTAAATTGAAGAGTATGTCTTCAATTTAACCTAAAGCATAGATATTTTGGAGATATCTATGCCTTTTAGGACAGTATTAAGCAGAGGTCAAATTACGCCTTCATTTCCGCAAATGTTTCTTTTGCAGCTTGAATGGTGTAGGCAATATCTTCATCACTATGCGCAGATGAAATAAAGCCTGCTTCAAAAGCAGATGGCGCCAAGTTCACACCACGTTGCAACATTCCGTGGAAGAATTTACGGAAAGCATCGACATCGCAATTCAGCATAGAATCAAAACTGGTGATGTCATCTTGGTCAGTAAAATACAAACCAAACATCGCACCGACTTGTTGCGTCTTGAATGGGATACCTGCTTCATCTGCCGCAGCTTGTAAGCCTGCCAATAATTTTTCCAATTGCGCAGTTAAGTTTTCATAAAAACCTTCGGCACGTAAATGTTTAAACATTTCAATGCCTGCACGCATCGCTAATGGGTTACCCGACAAAGTACCTGCTTGATACACTTTACCTAATGGTGCAATACACTCCATGATTTCGCGTTTACCACCAAATGCACCTACTGGTAAGCCTGCACCAATAATTTTACCGAGTGTGGTCAAGTCTGGTTTAACATTATAATGTGCCTGAGCACCGCCCAAGCTAACACGGAAACCAGTCATCACTTCATCAATGATAAAAACTGCACCGTGTTCATCACAGACATCACGAATCGCTTGCAAGAAACCATCAATCGGTTTAACCAAGTTCATGTTGCCCGCAACAGGTTCAACAATCACCCCCGCAATTTCAGCACCAAACTTTGCAAAACATTCTTTTAAAGTGGCGATATCGTTATAGGGCAAAGTCAACGTGTGTTTGGCAAAATCGGCAGGAACACCCGCAGAAGTTGCTTCACCTTCACCACTGGTTAAAAGTCCTGAGCCTGCTTTGACCAACAGCGAATCTGAGTGTCCATGATAGCAACCTTCAAATTTGACGATTTTGTCACGACCTGTATAACCACGCGCCAAACGAATTGCGGTCATGGTGGCTTCTGTACCTGAGTTGGTCATGCGAACCAACTCAATTGAAGGCATAATTTCGCAAATAATATCGGCCAAAGTCGTTTCATGCACCGTTGGCGCACCAAAACTCAAACCATCTTCAGCTGCAGCTTGCACCGCCTGAATAATAGCAGGATGGGCATGACCTAAAATCATTGGTCCCCAAGAACCTACATAGTCGACATAGCGTTTGCCATCGACATCGTACAAATAAGCACCTTTGGCTTTTTCAATAAATACAGGGGTTCCGCCTACCCCGTTAAATGCGCGTACAGGTGAATTGACACCACCTGGAATATGCTTATTGGCTTGTTTAAACAATTGTTCTTGCTTTGGAGATAAGCTCATGGAGGCACTCAACTCAAAAAATAAAATAAAAAATTAGCTGTCTGCTTTAAGTGTCTGCTTTGAAAAGTGCAGACCAATCATAAACACGCTGTGCAACAGTATGCATCGGACGTCTTAATATATCACTAATCACTGCACATAAATCTGCACCTGCTTCAATGACAGGCTGACTGTTTTCAACAGTTAAACCACCAATCGCGCAAATTGGCACATTGAGTTGTTGCTTCGCCAGTGTGAGCGTGTCTAATGTAAGTGTACTTGCCTCAGGTTTAGTTTCAGTTGCATAGACTGCACCAAAAGCCACGTAGTTTGCACCATCGGCAATGGCTTGCTCTGCCAATTCAATCGAGTTATTACAACTGCGACCAATCAATACATCTTGTGGTAAACGTGCAACCGCTTCAACAATAGAGCCATCTTCTTGACCCAAATGTACGCCAACACCATATTTCACTGCAGTTTCAAGATCATCATTAATCACAAATGGCACTTTGTATTGATCACACATCGATTTCATATATTCAATTTCGTATGCCTGCTGAGCTTGAGGCACATTTTTACGGCGATATTGCAACACCGCGACTTCATAAGTTGCCATCGCCCCTTCTAATTTTGCCAAAAGCAGTTCGATAGGATCATCATTGGTAATCAAATATAAACCGCGCATAATCTCAGCCACAAATAATACAAGGTCTGTATTATTACACATTCAGGCGGCATGTGTCAGAACCTCAGGCTCAACAAGTTTTTTTATATAGGCTCTATAAGCTTCTATTTTGTTTGGGTTTTATTGAGTCAAAAACTTAAAAATACCAAATTCTAGTGATAGCGCTAAAAGATAGATTTAGCTTTAATTGAACTGCGCAAAACAAGAACTGCAACCAGTTCAATAAGATATGGATTTTAAAATCCATACGGGTGACTACAGCGAATAACGACATATTTAGGTCGCCCATTTAGACACATGATCATTTGTGCCAGAGCGCATGTGGGGATGCGACAAATGATCATGTGTCTATATTTTTTCATGCCGCTCTATCAGTAACCTGCTTGCTCTATATCCTTGCTTAAAGATGAATGATTTCTGATTTAACACCATTCTGAATATAATTTTTCACATAAAAAAAGCCTAGAGAAAGGTCACTCTAGGCTTGGAAAGTCACAAACTTTTATCAATAAATTTGATGACACATTATTAGAATATTCACTCTATCATTTCAACAAAAAATTAATTTTATTTGTACATTTTTTATGAAAATAATCACATATCGTCTAGTTTTTGCCTAAACGGTATAACTAAGCGCTCAATTCAACTTGGAATTTTATCTTTAGCACGATCTTGCAAACTTAAATGACCACGCAAAACATCGGCAAACATCCGCCAGTCTGAAATAAAACTATACACAGGCTGTTTAAAACTGGCAGGTTTATTTTTTTCAAAAACAAAGTGCCCGACCCATGCACAAGCATAGCCTGCCAGCAAACCATAGAGTACATATTTGGCTTTTTTATGGCGTATGGCTTTACTCACACAATATAAACCGATACTACTGCCAACAACGTGCAAACGACGGCTCATAATGTTGCGGTGTTCAGTTAAATAAAAGCGATAAAATGTTGAATAATCCTGAATTGGCAATTCAAACTTGGGATCTGGTGTCGGCTCAAATTCGGGGTTTAATGCTGCGTTCATGTTCATCATCCTGATGTTTATAGGTTTGAATTATTTTTGCTACGCTCAACGACACTTTAAACTAAGCCAAAAAAAAACCAAACTCAAGGGTCTGTTGACACTTCGTCTATGTTTGCGACAACGCATATTTTTCAGCTGATATAAGGCATGAGACAGGAAATTTAGTCATTCTAAATAACTGACTCATAACGCAATAGCAGCAAAAAATATGCTTGTCCTGAAAGGCTGTGGCTAAAACTTTCTCAGATTGCGTTATGAAACTTGGCAATAGTCTCGCTATACCCTACGTTTCATGCCTGATCTGCTCAGTTTTAGCCTACAGCGCAAGCCATTTAGGAAATGCCAACAGACCCTAAAAAAGCCAAGGTCAAGCCTTACTTCTTGGCATATTTTAGTTACAATCAAACGCACTTTTGCAAAACCTTAGTTCTGCAATTTTCACAAATTTATAATACCAATTTGTTTGCCGCTGCTTTGGCGCAACATGCTTTACGTTCAGGATATTTTTCATGGTCGAAGTTGAATTAAAATTTCAAATTCCAGTCGCACGTCGTACTGCACTACTCAAAACTTTAGACCCGAAAAAATCGACTCAAATTCCATTAGAAGCACGCTATTTTGATACATCTGCGCACAGCTTGGCGCATCATGGCATGGCGTTAAGACTGCGTTTAGAAGGTGAGCAATGGGTACAAACTTTAAAAGCGGCAGGTCAAAGTCATTTTCATAGTTTTGAACATAACCATCCACTTGCGCCAACTGAAAATCCAGATACTCCACCACAACTTGATCTGCAAATTTATCAAAGTATTCCCGAAGCACAACAATTGCTAAATCAAGCTTTGGGACAAAATTGGGATCAGTTGCAACTACAATTTGAAACCGATATTCAACGTACCTCACGACTAATGACCGTTGAAGATACTGACATTGAAATCAGTTTAGATGTTGGTCACATTCGTTGTGCAGATGCTGAAGTTGAAGTACATGAAGTTGAGTTTGAACTGAAACAAGGTTCAATTCAGCAATTGCTGGCTTTTAGTTTTGAATGGGTGAAAAAATTTCATTTATGGCTGGATGTGCGCAATAAAGCAGAAATTGGACATTTGCTTTCTGTGCAGCAAAAAGTCAGCCCTGCGGCTCAGAGCAAAGAATTTCAATTCAGTAAAAAAGACCATGCCGACCAAAATTTACGCCTGTTAATTGCACAACAATTACAGCATTTATTGCCCAATATTGCCGCAATTTCTGCTCAAGTTGCCGAACAAAGTCATATTGATCAGGCGCAGTTCGCTTTGCAACATTTACAACTAACACTATCCTTATTTAAAGATTGGTCGAAGCATTTAGGCGATAAATGGGCAATGCAAATTGCAGCATTTAAACAACATTTTGATCACCTGCAGCATTTGGAACACATGCAAGCCACACTCGGCGCATTTTTACAGAACCCGACGACTGCAGAGAACCTAAAAAAAGATACCTTGTACGCCCAAGAAAAATTGGTCAATTTAGTCCGTTCAACGCAAAATGTGCATCACTATTTAGAATTATTGATGTTTAGTTTAGCCGCGAGCGATCACTCAGGTTTAGACTTAAAAACTGCCGCACAAAACACGTTGCAACAGCAATATAAGCAGTTGCATGAACAATTACAGCACAGTGATATTCACGATTTTGAAAGTTTAGATCAACTGGCCTTGCGTATTCAGGAACTAAAATTTAGCTTCCCCATTTTGACGCATATTTATGATGTCAAAAATTTGCAGAAATATAGTAAAGCTTTGAATGATGCACAGCTTGCAGCACAGGAATATCAAGTGTTGGCATCTTCTGCAGCATACATTCAACAAACTGAATTGGAAGCGAGCGACTGGTTTGTTTTAGGTTGGCTCACTGCAAAACAGGAAGTGTATGCACAGCGTTTATTGGAAGCGACAGAACAATTTATGGTGAGCCGTAAATTCTTAAAATAAGTATCCTTAACATCCTCAAAGCACACGCTAAAAATACTGCAATACAACGGCAGCCTTGTGAATATTCATTCGGCTGCTTTGTGTTAAAAACTAAATACAAATTATTTTATTTTTCAAGCTTTTGTTCACAGTTCTCCCCTTGTTCATTTATAGATTTACACTATAGTAAAGAGAACTTATCTTGTTTCATCAAGGGCATTCCCGATGTGTGAAATAGAATTAAAATTTCAAATTCCACACAACTATCGTGCGGCATTTGAAAAAGCATTTAAAAAGAACAAACTGGTTCAACAACAACGCTTATGGGCTAAATATTATGATAGTCCTGAACAGCACTTAGCCAAGCAACGCATTGCCCTGCGTCAGCGTTTAGAGGGCGATATTTGGAAACAAACTTTAAAAGCGCCTAGTCCACAACATTATGAACGCTTTGAGCTTGAACATGAATTAGGACATGATGCGCCTGAATTGTGTGATTTGGCATGTTATGAAAATCATAAACAAGCACGAAAGATTTTAAAAAAAGCCTTAGACGGTTCAGAGGTAGATTTAACCCTGCAGTTTGAAACCGATGTTTTACGCTACAGCCAATTGGCACATTATAAAAACAGCCAAATTGAAGTTGCTTTTGATTTAGGTGAAATCCGCCAAGGCAAAAATTCGGTTGAAATTTACGAAGTTGAGTTTGAACTGAAACAAGGTGAAATTGCAGACTTAATTGCCTATATTCAGCCGTGGATTAAAAAATATCATTTATGGCTCGACACACGCAGTAAATCGCAGCGTGGCAATATGCTGTATAACAATGAAACCATGATTCCTGTACAGCAGCAAAGTACCTTGCAATTGCAACACCCCGAAAATATGCATGAGTTGTTGGCGCAAATTACCCAGAATTGTTTGGCACACTTGCTGCCAAATGCAACTGCGATTGCCAGTCAAGATTATGCCAGTGGGCATGTGCATCAAGCGCGTGTTGCCATTCGACGTTTACGCAGTGCCTTAAAAATTTTTGCTGAATATGATGCGTTGGCAAATAACAATTGGGAAAGTCAATTGGCGACACTTTTTCAGCAGTTAGGTTCGACCCGCGATCAAGATGCTTTGCGCGAAAGTCTGATTCCGCAACTTGAAAATGCAGGCTCACCTATTACCGAACTACCACCTGCAGCATCTGAAAACATTGCGATTGATGCAATTTTCCGCTCACCGACCACAACCTTATTACTGTTACAACTTATGAGTTTTGCACATTCGGCTGCGATTGCAGATGCAGAATCAAAACCATTCAAAAAAGTATTACGTAAACGCTTGCAGAAAATGCATCAACAAATTTGTGATGATACAGGTCATTTCCAAACCTTGGATGTGGAATCTAAACACCGCACGCGTAAGCGTGTAAAACGTTTACGCTATACCGTGGAGTTTGTGAGTAGTTTATTTGCAGAAGATGACGTCAAAACGTATTTAAAAACCCTAAAACCATTACAGGAAACTTTAGGGCATTTTAATGATTTAATGGTGGCACAAGGTCTATATGAAAGCCATGCTCAAACTGAACCGAAAACATGGTTTGTATTGGGTTGGATTGCGTCGGAAGAACGTCATATTTCCATACAGATTGAACAGGATTTACAGCAGTTTGCTGAAAGTCAGCCTTTTTGGTCGTAGTTGAAGTTTGATCATCAATCAATGATCACATTTAAGCTCAACAGGGATTCATTTCATGTTGAGCTTATTTTTTATATCTTAGATTAGTATTTAATCTGCAAATTCCAAACTTTCTAAAAGATTAACGATATTTACCAAATACTTTCCATGTTTGGTTATCTGCCAAAGGGTCTTGATAACTGTCACTACGCTGCTTACGTGGCTTATCTCGGGCATCGACCAGTTCAAAATATGGTTCGACACTTAATACAATACCATTCACATAAAAACGGGTGCGCGTGTAGTCACTTTGCCCATGCTGAAACACATAAGTACGCAAATCAATAAACTCACGATGTGCCACCAGTGCTGCATTGTCATCACTGTCTAACCAACGCTGCATGAGCTGAATTTCCTGCGGTTCAAATTGCCCACATTTTTCGATCAGGCTGGCAATCCCCCGAAAAGTTTTCGATTCTTTGGCGCGGGTTTTATTCACTCGAATCCGATCGACATGAAAATAAAATAAGGGCAAGTTCAAATGACTGGGTAAATGCACCGCATCAATGACTGCATCTTGCATAAAAGGCTGAAATAAATCCTGTGCACGTTCAATCAACCCTGTCCATTGTTTATAGTATTCTGCTACTTCTGCGCGTGTTCCATAATAAATCGGCAAGCCTTCAACATGGGCAAGTTGCACGGGTGGCCAAATATTTTGACGTAATAAAGCAATGTCGCTTTTTAAACTTTGTACCGCAATCGCATCTTGCATCAACCACTCCAATTTTGCTTAGGCTATTTTTAGCTTAAGGCAAAGGTTTTGTTTCTGCAAGGCTTTGCCTATAATGAAACATTCAGATTTTTAGCTTAGGAAAAATTCATGGTTCAAAAGATTGAAGCAACCGATGTAACCGAAGAAGAAGCATTAAATGCGGCTTTTTTTGAACGTGCCGATGAATTTATTAAACAGGCCAATGGCTTCTGTCATTTTGAAAAAGGCTCGACAGTAAAACCTGCCGAAATTCGTGGTCAGGTGAGTGCTGCCATGTTATTTGCTACTGCACGTTTTAATACTTGGGTGGCAGCCAATAATTTTAAAGATGGCAATGAAATGCGCGATGCCAAAGACCAAGTTATGTCATATATCTTGCAGCAATTTCAAATGATGCTTGAAGATAACTATGACGAATATTGCGAACAGTTTGAAAACTATTTGCGCTTCCGCCACAACGAAGAATTCCATACCCATAAACATGATCACGACCACTCGCACGATCATTAATTTTGCGTATAAACAAAGCCCTACAGGGCTTTTTTTATTGCGGCAATTTTTCAAATTTGTAGTTTTTCGATAAATAACCCTTCCCTTTTGCAACATGATGGCTTTGAATAGTGAAATACTAGCGTCATAAAAACAGGATGATTATGCAGAACCTAGGATTTGCACTCATTGATGCACATATTCATCAGTGGGATCCGTACAACACGCCGCACAGCGCACGACTTGCTGTTAAGCTTTTGGGCAAGCATCCCAATTTGCTAGATAAAACCATCCGCCTGATAAAACCAAAAACACTCATTGAAACTTTAGGACGCACCGAGCACGTCACATCGCCCTATTTACCTGAGCATTATGCCCGTGACTTAGGTTTTTATACGGCTGAAAAAGTCGTGCATATTGAAGCCAATTGGCACGACCATAAAGGCAAAGGCGTAGTTGGTGAAACCGAATTTATAGAAAGTCTGGATTTTAAAAATAATGGTTTGGCTTTGGGCGCGATTGTCGCCACTGCAGACCCGCGCGATTCTAATTTTAAGAAAATTCTCAAATTACATCACAAAGCTTCTCCGCATTTTCGCGGAATTCGTAAAATGGCAGCCGTGCATGAAGATCGCGGGATTTTTGCTTGGGCAGACGAACCACACTTATATCGGAACAAAAAGTTTCTAAAAGGTTTTGAAGCTTTGGCGCAATATAATTTAAGTTTTGATGCATGGACGTATTCGACCCAATTGGGTGATGTCTTGGCATTGGCCAAACAATTTCCAGAAACTTCTATTGTGCTTGAGCATTTGGGCACACCCGCGGGGCTGTTCGGGCAAGTTGGCACACATACAGGCGTGACCAAAACAGCACGAGAAAATATTCTATTTCGTTGGCAAGAAGATATTGCCGAGTTGGCACACTGCCCAAATGTTTACAGCAAAATTTCAGGGTTATTTATGCCTGTTTTAGGACATCAATTTCACTTGCAAAAACGTGAAGCCTCAAAACAGGAAATTATAGATTTAACTGCACCACTGATTCAGCATGCCTTACAAAGCTTTGGAATATATCGGTTGATGTTTGCTTCCAATTTTCCAATAGATCGAGTGAGCACGTCTTTGGTCAATTTAATTGATGCGACTAGTGATATTGTTGCGGCCTATCATCCAAATGCTTTGCAGCAAGTGTTTCATCATAATGCCAAACAGTTTTATCGTTTATAAAGCTTTAGCCAATTGAGCATAGATAGCAAACTTGAAGACAAAAAACGCATCGAAATGGATGCGTTTTTTGTATCTGCTCAAAATTAAATTGAATCTTTATTTAGACTGCGGCTTTAACGGCAGCACCTCAACATTGGCTTGACCATATTGATCGGCGGCTACTTCAAGCAAATGTTCTAAGCGTAAATATTTCTGAATCACAGCATCTACATCGGCTTTGCTGAGTTTTGCTAACGCTTGATCACGTCGCTCACGGTAACGTAAATCACGACCTTGTTCTAATTGTGGCACTAACATACGGTGGATACTGCGTTCATCTTCCAAGGCAGTCACACGTTTTTTCAAAATATCGGCTTTTGCAGCTTCAACTTCTTGCAAGCTGACACCATCACGGCGCAATTCCTGCAACACTTTATGCACCGCCTGTGACACTTGAGCCGACTTGCCTGCACTGTATTGCGCAGAAATACTGAGCGCACCCGATTGTTCAAATTCACTTAAACTCAAACCACTACTAAAACCATAAACCAATGCATTTTTTTCACGTAATTCTTGCGCCAAACGTGAAGACAATTGCGATTCGCCCAAAATATAACTCAGCACCATCATGGCAGGTGTGTCAGGATGATTTACGCCCAAAGGCAAGGTCAATAAACTTTGATAACTGCCAAATTCGCGCTGTTCTGCCAATACATGCAACTTTTTCGCAGGATATGCCGTATAGGCTGAATCTAAGCGTTGATACACTTCCGTATTACGCGATTGCCCCAAACGCTGAACTAAAGTTTTTTTAATTTGTTTCGGATCAAACTCACCTGTAATGGCAATCTGTGCATAATTCATGGCGAAAAATTGACGATATAACTGCTGCACCTGCGCTTGGGTTGCAGCTTGCAGTTGTTGCTTCGCAAATCCAGGTTCGAAGTGATAGCGTAAATCGCCCTGCGGGTAAATTTCAATTAAACGCGCCATAGTCAAAGCAGCCACAGTTTCAGGCTCGGTATAAGGTCGTTCTAAACTGGATAAACTTTGAGAACGAATTAAATCAAACTGACTTTGCTCAAAACTTGGGTTTTGCATGACATCTAAAACAAAATTAAAAAACGCATTAAACTTTTCTTTTTTTGCCACAATTTGAATATGAATCGCATTAGCATCGGCTTGTGCAAAAGCCGAACCACCTGCAGCAATTGACTGATCGGCGATGTCTTGCAAACTATGCTCTTGAGATGCACGCAGCAACAAATACGCGGTTAAATCTAAAATTTCGCCCTGCTTAAATAAAGATTGTGCCGTACCAAAATTTACCGAAATAGTGGCATAGGTTTTATCATCACGCGTTGCAGTTGGAAATAATGCATACTTGGCACCATTTTTTAAGCTGCCACGCTGAATCTTTTTTTCATTTTGAATCAAAGCTTGTTTGGATTTTTGCACATAGTCTGTCACTTCTTGCTGATAACTTTGCACGTCTTTCAACGGTGCAACAGGTGCATCTTGCTGATCTAAAGTTTTTGCTGTTTCAGCCGCTTTCTTTGCTGTAAGTGCCTGTTTTTGATCTTCAGGGGTGGGTTGAATATCCCCTATTATGCGATGTTCTGCAGTAAAAAATTGTTTTAAATGCTGATTAAGAGTATCTACATTTAACTGCTGAATATCTTGTAAATCTTGCCAGTATTGTGTCCAATTCCCCTGATAAGCCACAGCATAATCACTCAAGCGACCACCCAAAGCCACTGCATCATTCATGACACTGTCAGCCTGATTTTGAATCAAGTTTTTAACACGTTGTAACTCGGCATCATCAAAGTTTTTTGCCTGTTCGATGCTTTGATTCAAGCCAGTTTGTACTTGCTTGGCATCATGATTGGGTGCATACAAAGCCCCCATCAACACCAAATTAAAATCTTGATCTAACCATGTGCTAGACTGCACCATGGTACTTTTGCCTGTTTCTACCAGTGCTTGATACAAATGCCCACTCGGTTGCAATGTATGTAAATATGGTGACAGCACCAAAGCGGTTTTGATCTTTTCGTCATTGCCATTTAAATACAGATTAAACTTGGCCAGTTGACTGCCCTTTTGTACCACAAAATTTCGTTGCTGAATTTTGTTACTGTCTAATCGAGGCACTTGTACTTGTTTGGGAATTTGTCGTGCTGCAATTGGACTAAAATGTTGATCAATTTGTTTTAACACCGCTGCCTGATCAAACTTGCCTGTCATCACTAAAATAGCATTATTAGGCGCGTACCATGTGCGGTAAAATTGATTTAACTCCTGCATTTTAATGGATTGCAGTTCGTTTAAATCGCCAATGGGTAAGCGTCCGAAATACTGATTACCATAGGCCGATTTCCACACCTGATCTAACAAGACTGAAAACGGTTGATCCATACGCACTTCGCGTTCACGCTTTACAATCGCAATTTCGGCAGGCACATATTTTTCCTGCATGACCAATTTATCCATGCGTTCCGCTTCAAGATAAATCATCTCATTGACGGCGCGAGTTTCAGGACGAATGATGTTGGTGTATTTAGTCGAGTAATAGTCGGTGCTGGCATTGTGCATTAAACTATATTGATCTAAACGGCGCTGAAACTCCTCGGCAGGTACGTTTTCTGTACCTTTAAATGCCAAATGTTCCAACAAGTGTGCCAAACCACCTTTGCCTTGTGGATCATTCAATGAACCCGTTAAATACACCATATTCATAAAGACTTTATTTTCTTTCTGATTGGGTGCCAAAATGACTTTTAAGCCATTATCAAGTTGATATTCTTGTATTTCTTGCTTAGATTTTACTAAAACTGGCTGCGCGAAAATCACGCCATTAAATGCCAGTACACATAAAGATAAAGTGAGAGTTTTAAAACGTAGCAACTTCTTTTTCCCGATTGATTTCATTCTATTTTTTGATTTGCCATGAAATATGACAATTTTCAACTTGAGCGCAAACAGCATAACAAGCTGCAATTAAACCCACAGTAAATATTTGCAAATGATGTAAGTTAAAACCAAGAAAAAAATCCAGCAGACTTCTCTCATCTCAGCTTCATCTCCAAAATAAAGTAAAATGAAAACTCAATTTTGACCCTGCATTTGAACATTTTTAAATGGATGAAAGAGGTCTAATGCTGTGCATGTTTAAATCATGATTTCACCCTGCAAATATAACTGCGCATAACCTGAAATTTCGATGCGATCATTAGGCAAAATCTTGCAATACAGTACGCCACCTCGGGCAGAAGCCTGATATGCCACAAGTTCGGTTTGCTGTAATTTTTCTGCCCATAGCGGTGCAATTGCAGTATGAATTGAACCTGTAACAGGATCTTCTGCAATGCCCATGGCTGGTGCAAAATAACGCGATACGCAGTCATACTGTGTATTTGCAGAGACAGTAATCGCAACATCAACACTCGACTGTGCCGTAATGGCTGTGCGCAACTGTCCCAATTGTTTTAATAATTCAAGGTTAGGCTGTTCATCTAACACATCTTGTACCGATTCATATTCCACAATATAGGCTTGCGCATTGATATAGACGTTTTTAAATGGTTTAGTCAAAGCTTGGCGTAAAATATCGGGATAATCTTCAACTTGTTGGGCAGCACGAATTGGGAAATTCATGCAAATTTTGCCATCTTGCTGTTGCTGAACTGTAAAAATCCCCAATTTTTTCACATGAAATTGAATTGTCTTTGTCTCGGTATAATCCTTAAATAAAACAAAGCCGCTGGCAAGTGTCGCATGTCCACAAAAATCGACTTCTGTTGTGGGTGTAAACCAGCGAATTTCAAAGTTTTCCGCATCTATCATTTTGACAAAAGCGGTTTCAGACAGATTATTTTCCAATGCGATATTTTGCATTAAATCATCGGCTAACCATGTTTTACTAACAAGTACGGCAGCAGGATTGCCTTTAAATAATTCATGGCTAAAAGCATCGACTTGGTAAATTTTCATTAATGAACTCATGATCCTAAAAATATATACACTTATTTCATCTTAAGTTCTTTTCACTATAAGTGCCTAGCCAATTTCTATACTTTCAATCTGCCTAGTAGTTTGATTTTGGATTAATTCGGCATAAAGCGAGCTGTAATATCTAGTAAGTATGTTATTGGCTGTGATGCCAAGTTTGTAAAAGCTGCCTTCTTTATTCCAATATTTGATTAAGTAGAAGATTGCTTGTCCAGCATTTAATACGGCTTAATCGAGGAAAGACGGTCATTTGTATTCATTAGCTTTCATTTCGTAATAGCATCTTTATAGACCTATTAACAGGACTTGCATCAGGTCTTTAAATTGATTATATTGTCTGTACATATTGTGGAGTGATGCTAATGAACAACATTATTCACAGTCGATTTGTCGCTAGTGTTTCGAAGCTTAAAGAAAACCCAATGAAAGTCGTCAATGAAGGATTTGGTGAAGCTGTCGCTATTCTGAATAGAAATACCCCTGCTTTTTACTGTGTTCCTGCTGAGTTATATGAAGAAATGATGGACTTAATTGAAGATCGAGAGCTTATAAAACTGGCTGAACAAGTTGATACTACAGAAACAGTAAAGGTATCTATTAATGACCTACGAGCTAGAGTTCGCAGACGCAGCTCTGAAGAAGTTTGATAAACTAAATCCACAAATTGCTGAACAATTTATTAAAAAGTTGGAAGCAATCTTAGATTTTCCCAAGATACCTAAAAATAAGTTACGTGGATCTTCTGATCTTTATAAACTAAAGCTTAAATCTGCAGGATATAGATTGGTGTACCAAGTTATTGACGATAGGGTTCTTGTATTAGTCCTAGATGTTGATCGGCGAGATACTGTCTATAAAAATATGTAAGCTAGATTAGCCCTCAATTTCAGATTGTAGGGCTTTTTAGCGCTTAGCTTTCTAGTTTTTAATCGTTGTGATACTGCTGCTCATTTTGGCAAGCACACCAAAAAAATATTTATCAATAAGCAATACTTTCCCCCATTCTTATCGCATAATAGAGCCATCTCAAACGCACTGTATTTGCGATTTAATTGGAAATCGCCCGTTTTTCCTTTTAAATACTCTCAATTTTCCCAATTTATTGAATTTAAAGAAGCATTTCTTATGAAAATCGTCATCTTAAATAAACCATATGACGTTCTCTCTCAATTCCGTGAAGATGAAAAACATCTCACCATGTCGGCTTTTGTTGATGATCCAGACTTACGTTTAGCTGGTCGTTTAGATATGGATTCGGAAGGCTTGGTGTTCTTGACTGATCATGGCGGCTTGAATCAGTTTATTACCAATCCAGCCAATAAAAAATACAAAACCTATTTGGTTCAAGTCGATGGTGATGTCACTGAAGATGCCTTGGCACAATTGCGTAAAGGCGTGGAACTGAAAGATGGCATGACTTTGCCTGCGCAAGCGTATAAAGTCGATGAGCCTGAATGGTTGTGGGAGCGTGATCCTCCTGTACGTTTCCGTGCTTCTGTACCTACTTCGTGGATTGAAATTTCAATTTGTGAAGGTCGCAACCGCCAAGTGCGTCGTATGACGGCTGCGGTTGGTTTTCCAACTTTGCGTTTAATCCGCACCAAAATTGGTTCGATTGACTTGGTACAGTTGGGTTTACAACCCGGTGAAACTAAAGAAATCGAACCGTTGTTGTATCCTGATTTTAAAGATGTGCCTGCTGCTGAACCGTATCGCTCGCGTTCTTATGTGAAAAAACCTGGTGGTACGGGTGGCAAGCCAATCCATCAAAAGAAAAATAAAGATGGCACTACCAAGAAAAAATCAGGTACGCCACGTATTTGGCAAATGGAAGAAAGTGAGAAACCTCGTCGTAAGACCAATGGTACTACACGCCCTAATACCAAAAGCCGTGGACGTCGGGCACGTTAATGAGTTGGTGAGTCAAAACTCAACTTGTTCAAGATACAAAAATGGATGCCGAAGCATCCATTTTTTTATAGCTGAACTTTAAATTAAACTTTAACTCAGCCTTTTAACCACTGTTCTACTTTTGCCTGATCTGTAACGCTTAATGCCACTTCTGGCAATTCAATCTGCGCAGCATTCAGTTCAAAAGTCATCAACTCATCACGGCGAAATGCATGAACAGTATAAGCTGCATCCTGTTTGGCATATTGCTCAAGTGATTTTACAGATGCCTTTAAGCCATCAATCGCAACAATCACATCAAGCGCAGAAAGTCCTGCTTTTGCCGCAGCACCTTCACGATGGGCAGCTTGTACCAACACCCCTTCAGGTTTATCTGCCAATTTTAAACCAAACGGCAAAGACTTATCCTGTTTTAGCTGATAATCAACGCCAAATTCAGGCAATAACTGATCGAGCGGCAATTCATCAGTCGTGTTAATTAAATGATGGATTTGCTCCGACCAATCATCTCCTGTCAATTCTTTACATAATTCAAAGATAGTGCGCTCATGCACTTGAATGCCCTGTTGCGCATTAGCGTACAATTTCTGCATTAAGGCATCTAAGCTTGAACCACGTAAACGCAAGCCCAAATCTAAACATAAAGCCACCAAACAGCCTTTGTTATAGTAGCTGGTTCCTGCATTGTTCGAGTTTTCATCTTGACGATAGAACTTGACCCAAGCATCAAAACTGGATTCTGCTACCGTTTGAATCGCACGACCCGGATTTTGCAAATAACGATCAATTTGTGCTTTGAGCAACTCCAAATAAGCCGCCTGATCAATTACACCACTACGCAGCAATAACAAATCATCGTAATAAGACGTAAAGCCTTCAAAAATCCATAACAGCGATGTATAACCTTCCTGATTCAGATCATAATTCACAAAGCTTTCAGGACGAATGAATTTCACCAACCAACTATGAAAATACTCATGGCTGCACAGACCTAAAAAGCGCTGATAATCTTTAGAAGGTTGTTCAGGTTCGTTAGCTTTCGGCAAATCATCACGCGGTGTAATTAAACTGGTACTGTTTGGATGCTCTAAACCGCCATAGCTATTGCCTGTTGCCATGGTCATAAAGGTATAGTTTTCAAATGGCGCAGAACCAAACATGGTAATTTGTGTAGCACAAATTTTTTCAATATCTTGCTGCATACGCGCAGCGTTCATTGCATGTTTGCCCGAAACCACAAATTCGTGTGGAATATCTGCTGCGGTAAAACTAAAACGGGTTTGTTCTGCCAATTCAAACGGTGCATCAATCAGTTCGGCATAGTTTTTGGCTTTTAAGGTATAACGCCCTTTCACCAAACTTTTTGCTGCCAAACCTGTCGCAAGCTGAAAATGCTTCAGCTCGTCTGGTAAAAATAATTCAACTTCAATAGCTTTATCTTCTTGCCCATCTAAGCCCAAACAGGCACAGGCAGGATTGACGTATAAACGGGTTTGATCGACATAAGCGCCACGCACTGACAAATCATAAGCGTAGACATCATATTCCACCGTAATCAATTCATGATCGGTGTTAAATAAGCGCCATTTATTCTTTTCAAATTTCTGAATTTTGAGGATACGCCCCGCTTCATCATAAGCACGTACCGACTCAAGATGTTTGGAAAATTCACGAATTAAATAGCTGCCTGGAATCCAAGTGGGTAGAGATAAAACCTGAGTAGGATTAGCCAAAAAACGCACGGTGACATGCATAAGATGCTGACGATAATCGTCAAATTCGATTTGATAATGCAACATAATGGGCAATACAAAATGTATAAATAAGAACTTGGCAACAAGCTTAACATTTTTTAGCAATTGATGCGTCAAGATGAGATTTGTCTGCATTTATGGGTAGCCATCTGAGCAAAAAAGGCATAGCATTCCCTAGTCAATTGTTATTGTTTTTGCTGCTTAAAACCATTGTGACACCAATGGATTGGTGTAAATAAGGAACTTCTTTGAAACGTGTTATCTATCTGATTGCGGCGCTCTGCTGGCTCTGCAGCGCAATCACGCATGCCGCATTATTGAATATTCAAGCTGAAAGTGTCGAAGCCGAAGCATGGGCAATTTTAGACCCACAATCTGGGCAAGTGATTGCAGAACACAATAGTCACGTACAACGTGCACCTGCTTCACTCACTAAAATGATGGTGGCCTATATTGTGCTGAAAGATATTCAGGCAGGTAAATTAGACCGACATGAAATTTTGACCGCAACACCTGTGGTAGAACAAGTGATGTGGGATGAATCACAAATGTATCTAAAAGCAGGTGAGCAGATTTCGGTAGATCAATTATTGGCAGGCTTAATTATTATGTCTGCTAACGATGCTGCACTCACTTTAGGTGAACGTGTTGCAGGTGGTGTGCCGCAGTTTATTGCCCGAATGAATCAGGAAGCGCAAGCTTTGGGTATGCAAGACACACATTTTCAGAATCCGTCTGGTGTGACCATGCCAAACCATTATTCTTCTGCGGCAGATATGGCACGTTTGGCACAAGCGATTGTGACTGAAACACCCGATTATTTGGCTTATTCAAAACAGACCAGTTTTACCTATAATCAGCACTTTCACCGTGCGACCAATATTTTATTAAAACAAGACCCAAGTGTAGATGGATTAAAAACAGGCTTCACCAAAGCTGCAGGCTACAACCTTGCCCTAACCGCAAACCGCCCAACACTGGACAGTGATGCACCTGAACGTCGTTTGGTAGTGGTGGTGATGGGAACCAAGAGTGCGCAAAAACGCGCTGAGGTGGCACATCAATTATTAAATTTAGCCTATAGCTATACCCGTAATGAAGTCGCGATTAAACCCAAACAAATGATTGCAGAATTGCCTGTGGTGAAATCGACTTTACGCATGTTTAAGATTGAAAGCAGTCAGCCAAAGTTTGTGACGACATCGCTGTATGAACAGCCACATGCAATTAACATGGCGCAGTTTGATCAAAGCACTCAACGTTTACAACTTCTGAATGCACAAGGTGGATTAGAAACACTTGAACCTGCACAGCGTACACAAACGCATGTCAATATTGAATTGTCTGAAAAATTGCTGACTGCGCCATTGGCACAGGTCATGAAACTTGCAACCGTACACGTTTATCAAAATAATCAATTGATTAACAGCTTTGCGATTGAAGAACATGTCAACATTGTTGAAGCCAATATTTTTGAAAGAATCATGATGTGGTTTGGTAGTTTGTTTAATTTCTTTAGCCATCAACCTGTAGAAGATGAGAAAACTTCACTCGGTTAGAAGCCGATGATCCTCAAGAATTAAATATCACCAAGATGGGCAATGTCCCATCTTTTTTATTGTCATCTACACATCATACAAAGGGCTTAAAATGAGCCTGCCATAAAATCTGCAAATTTATAGGTATGACGCATAAATTTGCATTGAAATTATAAAATTTGCCCCGATTAACTAAAAAATGTCATAAAAAACTCGGAAAAGTGAAGAATTTGCAGAAATGTCTATAACAAATTCCACGTTTCACTTTATGATGTACCCTTAAAAAATTGAATGGATCAATAACATGACTGCTATTGCAAATGACCTCGTGGTTTCTTTCCACTACACATTGACTAACGCAGAGGGTGAAACTCTCGACAAATCTCAAGGTGAACCACTTGCCTATTTGCATGGTGCAGGTAATATCATCCCTGGTTTAGAAAAAGCGTTAGAAGGTAAAACAGTAGGTGAAAAATTTACTGTAAACGTACCTGCAGCTGAAGGTTATGGCGAATACAACCCAGACTTAGTACAAGAAGTTCCTGCACAAATGTTCCAAGGTGTAGACAACATCCAAGCGGGCATGCAGTTCCAAGCGCAAACTGATGATGGCGTTCAAATCGTAACTGTAAAAGCAGTTGAAGGTGACAACGTAATTGTTGATGCAAACTTCCCACTTGCTGGTCAAGATTTAACGTTTGAAGTAGAAATCGTTGAAATCCGTGAAGCTTCTCAAGAAGAATTAGATCACGGTCACGTACACGGTGCGGGTGGTCATCACCACTAAGATCAGTATTGATCGAAGCAAAAGGCAAAGTATTTTTACTTTGCCTTTTTTGTTTGTCATTCTAAAATTCAGGATAAGCACATGACTGAAAGATCCTTTCAGGCAGACTATTGCGGAAAGATCATTACAGGAAAAATCAACACAGCACATTGTCGTTTTATTGGACAATTAAACCCTTCGCATTTAAGACAATTTTACCCAGTCATGCTTATAATGAAGTCACCTTTCTAGCGCTCACATCAAGCATTCTTCCCATGCAAAACTATAATTTAGTTTGGTTCCGACAAGATTTAAGAATTTCAGATCACACCGCACTTTGGCATGCTAGCCAAGCAGGAGCTTGTATTGGCGTGGTGATTCTTTCGCCTCAGCAATATCGTTTACATCACGATGCGCCCATTAAAATTGACTTTTACTTGCGTCAATTAAATGCACTAAAAGACGAACTCGCACAACTCAATATCCCACTGATTGTTCAAATTACACCATCTTGGGCTGACATTGCACAAACACTGCTCCAACTATGCCAAACATTGAAGGACTCTCATCCGATTCAAAATATTTATGCCAATATTGAATTGGGAGTGAATGAGCTAAAACGTGATCTTGAAGTTCAACAAACCTTGAACCAACACGGTCAGGATTTGGTTTTGTACCATGACCGCACGCTTTTTCCTGTGGGTACGGTGCGCAATCAGAGCATGAAACCGTATCAGGTATTCAGCGCATTTAAAAAGTATGCCTATCAACAGTTGAATGTCAGTATTCCGCGTTGCTTTCCTCTGCCACAAGCTCAAACGTCGATTCAACTTCCTGAACAATATCTCTCTACTGTACCAAGTTTAGAACACTTAGGTTTCGACCCGCTTCCAACGGCACAACAAAACTTATGGGCAGTCACGGAACAACATGCACATCACTTGTTGGATGATTTTACACGTGAAAAAATGCACGATTATCAGCAACAGCGTGATTTTCCTGCGTTGTCTGGTACCAGCCAATTATCTGCGTATTTAAACTGTGGCATTCTCTCCATTCGGCAATGTCTGGCTGCGGTTTTTGCTCATTCACAAGGGCATTTTCATCTCGAAAATGTAGGACAACAAACTTGGTTAGATGAATTACTTTGGCGTGAGTTTTATCAACATATTTTGTTTGATTATCCCAAAGTTTCAAAGCACCGCCCTTTTAAAGATCAGACCGCACAGGTGGCGTGGCGAAATGATCCTGCAGGTTTAGCAGCATGGCAACAAGGAAAAACAGGCATCCCCATTGTGGATGCAGGCATGCAACAACTTTTGCAAACGGGCTGGATGCATAATCGAGTCAGAATGATTTGCGCAATGTTTCTGTGCAAAAACCTGTTAATTGACTGGCGCTTGGGCGAACAGTGGTTTATGCAACATTTAATTGATGGTGATTTGGCTGCCAATAACGGTGGCTGGCAATGGTGTGCCTCGACTGGTACAGATGCAGTGCCCTATTTTAGGATTTTCAACCCTGTGAGCCAATCACAAAAGTTTGACCCCAATGGTGATTATATTCGCACATGGCTACCTAAACTGGCTCATTTAGATGCCAAAAATATTCATGAACCATATGCGAAAAATCCAAATCTAAAACTGGATTATCCTCATCCAATTGTAGATTTAAAACTTAGCCGATTACGTGCCATAGAAGCCTTTAAACAGCTTTAAGAGTACAAACAGGAGATTGGTCAGTCTCGCCCCCATCTGCCATAGGTTAGCATGATGGGAGATTCAACGATTAAACCGACAGTTAGGCGGCTTGCTCGTCACGTTTAAAGACCAATTCGCCTTTTAAAGAACTGTCTGCATCGAAATAATAACCTTCACTATTGAATGCTTTTAAGTCTTCTGCGCGTTCTAATTTATTCTCGATGATAAAACGTGCCATCAAACCACGGGCTTTTTTGGCATAAAAACTGATGACTTTATATTTACCATTTTTCTGATCTAAAAATACAGGTTTAATAATTTCAGCCTGAATTTTTGCTTCCTGCACCGACTTATAATATTCATCGGAAGCTAGATTCACCAATAATGCCGACTGGTTATGTTTTAAATCTTGGTTAATTAAATTGGTGATGATATCGCCCCAGAAACGATACAAATTTTCACCGCGCGCATTATGCAACTTAGTGCCCATTTCCAAACGATACGGCATCATTAAATCCAATGGACGCAATAAGCCATATAAGCCAGAAAGCATGCGCAAGTGTTGTTGAGCAAACTCAATCTCTGCAGCAGATAAACTATAAGCATCTAAGCCTGTGTACACATCACCTTTAAAGGCAAACATGGCCTGACGTGCATTGGCAAGATCAAACTCTGCTTGCCAGTCACGAAAACGCTCGACATTCAAAGTGGCAATTTTTTCACTGACACTCATTAAACTGGCAATTTCTGTAGCAGAAAGTTTACGTGCTACATCAATTAACTCTTGTGAATGTTGAAGTAATCTAGGTTGAGTATATTCATCGCTTGGTAATGCAGTTTCATAATCTAAAGTCTTGGCTGGAGAAATTAAAGCGAGCATAAACCACCTAAATAAAAAATACTGCGCTCACTATAGCAGCAGCTTTCAACAAACTCCAATGCGTGTTTTTGTTTAACCCTATCGGAAAAACACGTTGCGTTGTATTGCTAGAAGATGATCTCTTAGATCAATCCAACGTGGAGGCTGAGGTGCTTTTATTTCAGTGTCTGCTTTAAAAAAACATTGATTCACTCTGATCAGTTGAGCTTATTTTTTTTATAGTACTTGCAACATTTCTCTAGGCAATAAAAAACCCACTTAACTCTCCCAAATTAAGCGGGTTAAATAAAAATTATTTTGTTGTATTGTTCTTGCTGCTTAATATACGGTTGCGATGTGTCATTTAGATGACATTTCAATTAAAAAATGAATAGGATCTGTTGACATTTGCTGTATAAAAAAATAGCGAGATAGTAAAATTCAATCGCCAAACCAAATTCACTACTCGCTATACCTCGTAAAATGTTGAATGATCAACACTGGTCTAAGTTAAAAGCTATTCTCGCAATTTTAATATTTATCTCAAATCAAATTTGAGAAATTTTTTTGAGGCAATCCTATATCGTATTAGAACAGGATGCCCTTCGAGAGATTTACCCGAGGTTTTTGGTAATCCGAACTCAATTTTTAAAAAGTACAATCGCTGGTCTAATAAAGATAAGATAATGAAAATATTTAAAATATTCTCAGAGAACGCTGATCGTGAATGGATATTTATTGATGCTACTCATGTTAGAGCACACCAACATTCAGCAGAAATCCCTAATCAGGATATTTCAAAAAGTGTTGGGGGTAATAGTTCTAAAATTCACTTAGCTATTGACTCTCACGGTAACCCGATCGAATTTATTATTTCAGATGGAACCACCCATGATGTCAAAGTTGCCCCTATTTTAGTCGAACAATTAGATTTAACTGACACTGAAATAGTCTGTATGGATAAAGGCTATGATTCTGAAATATTAAGAGAGCAGATTAAAAATTAAAGTGCTAAAGCGAATATACCGAAGAAATCAAACACGAAATCAAGTAATGATCATATGGACTGGTATTTATATAAAATCAGACACTTAGTTGAGAATGCTTTTTGCCGTTTGAAGCAATTCCGAGGAATTGCTACACGGTTTGATAAACTAAAGCGAAACTTTCGAAGCGCAGTTGCCTTAGCTTGTATTTATCTGTGGCTGCCTTTATGAAATGTCAACAGACCCTATTTTTAATTTAAAAATCATGTATAGATTTTAAACATCCAACACATATCGTCCTAGTTTAACCTTTCCACTCAAATTCACTAAAAGATTGGTCTTCTTTCAGAGTATTTTCTACCGCTTGCGCCAATTGATTTAATAAACTTTGCTCTGTAATCCGTTCTAGCCAGTCTTGTTCTTCATTGGGGTATGAAGTAATTTCACAAACAAGATGTCCATCTTCACCACGGCTTTGACAGTTCACAGCCAAAGGCAGCGCATGTTGATCTACACTTACAGCGACTTGTGCACCACTCTGCGGCAACGTTTGAAAGCCATAGTGAGATAAGTTTTGTGAAAGTAAATTCGCCACATAATTCTGTGCCAAAGTGCAATCTTGTAACTCTTGTTTATTTTCACAATTCGCCATAAATTTTAATTTGCGCATGCTCGAACCCAAAGGCTTTTTTCTTGTATGGGTTTAGCATAAGCAATAAAACGCAAACAGCCAAGCAAAAGCTTGGCTGTTTCAGCATAAAGTCTAGGCTTTGCGACTCTTCATCGCAGCCCCTATCGTTTTGGCTTATTCTGTCACTTGAATATTCAGACCTGCCACACCTGCAAGCTCAGTAAAGGTAGGGAAACTTGTTGCTACTGTTTCTGTACCTACAATTTTAATTTCACCAGAAGTACGCAAGCCTGCCATAGAGAAACTCATGGCGATACGATGGTCATGATGTGATTCAATCTCGCCGCCTGTAAATATCGCTGACCAGTCGCCTGCTTTGCCTTTACCCTGAATGATGATGCCATCGTCAGTTGGTGTGCAGTCAATGCCCATGGTTTTTAAACCATCTGCCATCACTTGAATACGGTCTGATTCTTTTACGCGCAATTCTGCAGCACCTGTCAGTACAGTTTGACCTTCAGCACAAGCTGCAGCAATGAACAATGCAGGAAATTCATCAATCGCCAATGGCACTTGATCTTCAGGAACATGAATCCCTTTTAAAGTACGTGAACCACGAATACGAATATCTGCAATTGGTTCACCGCCTGCAATACGTTCATTTTCCACGCTCAGGTCTGCACCCATTTGTTTCAGAATTTCAATCACACCTGTACGGGTTGGGTTAATGCCCACCGCTTCTAAGGTTACATCTGAATTTTCTGTAATGGCTGCACCCACCATGAAGAATGCCGCAGATGAAATATCAGAAGGTACTTGAATATCTGTACCCACCAATTTACCGCCGCCTTGCAATGAAATACGGTTACCTTCAGTTTTCACTTCATAACCAAATGCACGTAACATACGTTCGGTATGGTCACGCGTTGGTTCAGGCTCAGTCACTGAAGTTTCACCTTCTGCCCAAAGCCCTGCCAATAAAATACCTGATTTCACCTGTGCAGATGCCATTGGCAAATCATAGTGAATACCTTTCAGCGCTTGCGCACCTGTAATCGATACTGGCGGTGTGCCACGTTCACCCGTCGTTTGAATTTGTGCACCCATTTCACGCAATGGTTTAGCAATACGTTCCATTGGACGCTTGGTCAATGACGCATCACCTGTCATAACAGAATCAAACTGCTGTGCAGATAACATGCCTGCCAACAAACGCATAGATGTGCCTGAGTTGCCCATATAAATTGCGCTTGCAGGTGCTTTTAAACCTTGCATGCCTACGCCATGAATGGTGACTTCACCATTTTTAGGGCCTTCAATGCTCACACCCATATCACGAAATGCTTGCAAAGTCGCCAATGCATCTTCACCTTCAAGGAAACCTGTCACATGCGTAGTGCCTTCGGCAATTGCACCAAACATAATGGAACGATGTGACACAGATTTGTCACCCGGTACGGTAAATTTACCTTGGAAAGTCTTAGCACCCGGCAAAATCGTAAATTGTTGTGTCACGTTATTGTTCTCCATAAAAGGTTTCTTGGCGAGCATATGATTAAAATGCTGTCGTGCCGCTTGTGCATGTCCAAGCAAGCCCATTAAAGCATGCGAGTCTTCTTGTTCAATCAGTTGGCGAATAATCGCGAGTTGACTTTCAAAGCCATCCACCGCTTTTAACAATGCAGTTTTATTGGCCAAGAAAATGTCATGCCACATTTGTGGATCGCTGGCAGCAATACGTGAGAAGTCACGAAAGCCACCTGCAGCATAGCGGAAAATGTCTAAATTATCTTCCCGATTTGCCAATTGTTCGACCAAATTAAAGGCCATTAAATGTGGAAGATGACTGGTATACGCCAATACCTCATCATGTTTTTCCACATCCATGCAAATTACTTCGGCTTTGGCGCTTTCCCACATTTGAATCAGTTTATTGACTGCCCACGGCGCACTGCTTGGCAATGGTGTCAAAATGACTTTGTGATTGGCAAATAAATCAACCTTGCCTGCATGCACGCCTGTATGCTCTGCCCCAGCAATTGGATGCCCGGGTACAAAACCTGCAGGTAAATGTTCTCCAAAAACCGCTTTGGCTGCAGCCACGACACTGCCTTTGGTGCTGCCTACATCGGTCAGAATTACATTATCTGCCAAATGTGGCTGAATTAATCGCAAGACTTTTTCTGTAGCTTGCACAGGTAGCGCCAACACCACTAAATCTGCGCCTTGTACCGCATCTACAGGATTGTTAAAGCCTTGTTCAATTAATCCTAATTCCAAAGCATCTTGCAGCGTTTTTTCAGAACGGGTCGATGCCACAATATGCCGACTTAAGTTTTCTGCCAGCATTACACGTGCCAAACTCGAGCCTATTAGCCCGAGTCCGATAAATGCAACTTTTTCAAACAATGGTTGCGCCATGTTTTATGCCTTCGCTTCCTTGCCCAATACTTTGGCTAATGCACGCAGGAACTTGGCATTTTCTGCTTCTGTGCCAATTGAAACACGTAAATGGGTCGTAATACCCACAGGACGTACAATTACACCTTCTTTCAATAAGGCATTAAAAGTTTGACCCGGATCGGCTTCTACATCTACCAAAATAAAGTTAGCACGTGAAGGCACATAATTCAGACCCAATGCTTTAAAGCCTGCTTCCAATTGCGCCATGCCTGCTTTGTTGGCAATACGTGATTTTTCGATAAAATCTTCGTCTTTTAATGCCGCAACCGCAGCCACCATTGCCAAGTGATTGACGTTAAATGGTTGACGAATACGGTTTAAATAATCGGTCACTTCTGCAGAAGCTAAAGCAAAACCAACGCGCAGCGCCGCCAAACCATAGCACTTAGATAAAGTACGGCTCACGATTAAGTTTGGATATTGCTCAAGGAATTTAAGGCTGTTGAAGTTTTCTGGGAAATATTCCACATAGGCTTCATCTAATACCACAATCACCCGTGCAGGAACTTTTTGCATAAAGGCTTCAAATTCAGCCTCTTCAAACCATGTGCCTGTTGGGTTATTTGGGTTAGCAATAAAAATTAACTTGGTGTTGTCTTGAATTGCTGCTGCCATAGCATCCAAGTCATGTGAGAAGCCTTTGGCAGGCACTTCAATCGCTTGAGCATTAATCGCTTGCGTTACCAAAGCATATACTGCAAAGGCATGTTGGCTATACAACACTGAATCTTGATCTGAAACGAATGCGCGAGCAAACATTTCTAGCAAATCGTTTGAACCATTACCCAAAGTAATACGGTCATGCGCAAAGCCAAATTGTTTTTGAATTTGGTCTTTTAAAATAAAACCACCACCATCTGGATAGCGACCAATTTCAGCAATTTCTGCTGCAACGGCTTCTTTGACTTTGTCTGAACAGCCCAATGGGTTTTCATTTGAAGCAAGTTTGACGATATCTGTAATCCCCAACTCACGCTCAAGTTCACTGATTGGTTTACCTGGTTGATAAGGCTTTAACTTCGAGATGCCTTCATTGGCTGGGACAAACGACATTTTACACTTCCAGTTGACTAGGTGGTGAATGTGGCGCGCATGACAAACATGCACATCACTGAATTAAATACGATTACAACACGGCAGCAGGATAAGAACCCAAGACACGAATTTCTTTCACCAATGGACGGATTTCTTCAATCGCTGCACGGACATTGTCTTGCTCGACATGCCCTTCTAGGTCAATGAAGAATACATAGGCCCATTTTTCAGGCAAGGCAGGACGTGTTTCAATACTGGTCAAGCTAATATTGTGCTTCGCAAATGGTGCAAGAATCTCAAGCAATGCCCCTGCGCGGTCATGTGCAGACACCAACAATGAAGTTTTATCATTGCCACTTGGTGGAACTTTCTCACGACCAATCACCAAGAAACGTGTGGTATTTTCTGGGTTATCTTCAATATTGCTATGTAAAATTTCGAGTTCGTAAATATTGGCCGCAATTTCAGAAGCAATTGCAGCAGAATGCCATTCATTACGAATACGGCGCGCTGCTTCTGCATTGGAGCTGAGTGCCACACGTTCTACACCCGGATAATGTACATCTAACCATTTACGGCATTGTGCCAAAGTTTGCTGATGCGCATAAATTTGTTTAATGCTGTCTTTACGAGTGTTTTCTGACACAAGGAATTGGTGATGAATACGCAATTCTACTTCACCAATCACATTTAATGGCGATGATTTAAAGCAATCTAAAGTATGGTTCACCACACCTTCAGATGAGTTTTCGACAGGTACTAAACCATAGTGTGCACTGCCTGCTTCCACTTCACGGAAAACTTCATCAATAGTAGGCAAAGGACGCACAATCGCATCTTGACCAAAATGTTTAAGTACTGCGGAATGCGTATAAGTACCAATTGGCCCTAAAAACGCAATACTTTGTGGCGCTTCAAGTGCCAAACATGCCGACATAATTTCACGGAATAAACGTGCCATGGTCACATCAGACAACGGCCCTTCGTTGCGTTCCATAACATTACGTAAAACTTGCGCCTCACGTTCAGGACGGTAAAACAACGGGCTCTCTTCTGCTGCAAATTTTGCTTTCGCCACCGCTTCAGCAAGTCGTGCTCGACGGTTAATCAGCTGCTGAATCTGTTGATCTACAGAGTCAATATCTTCACGGATTTTAGCGAGATCAAGAGAAGTCGTTGTGTTCTGATCGTCTTGGATCATTGTTATGTCGCCCTTCATAAACATTTTGCAAATAGTATAACAATAGTTAGCTTTCAAATGTTGCGCAATACAACTTTCAGTGTTTCAGATTTAAAAACATACAGTTGATCAAAGCATCACCAATCTATACATTTAAGCCGCAACTTTGCACAACGTACCGCTTAAAACTGGGCAACTATGCTTTTCTTTTTTGCATCTCTAATTCTAAGCGGTGTAATTTTATTTTTAAGTGTAATTATCAATCAGCTCATTGCTTTTAAGTCTGATCAAATTCATAAAAAAAGAGCCAGCACTGGGCTGACTCTGGAGATGATCCTTGATCTTTATTCAATTGGACTTTTAGGCATTGTTTTAACGCCCCAATAAACCACGCGCGACAATTTCTTTCATAATTTCATTGGTTCCACCGTAAATTCGCTGGATTCGCGCATCGACAAAGAAACGAGAAATCGGGTATTCCGTCATATAGCCATAACCGCCAAACAGTTGCAGCAATTGATCGGCAATTTTCATTTGCATATCTGTCGCAAAGCTTTTTAAAGCGGCTGCAGTTTCGACGTCCAGTTTGCCCTGCATATACAATTCGACGTTTTGATTATAAAAAGCAGCGGTTGCCAATTCATCAATTTTAGCCTGTGCCAAAACAAAACGGGTGTTCTGGAACTGACCAATGGCTTGTCCAAACGCCTGACGCTCTTGCACATATTGTGTGGTCACATCAATTGAACCTCGAATAGCACCCAATGCAGTAGCTGCAATCGCAGTACGTTCACGTGGCAATTCTTGCATTAAATAGGCAAAACCATGCCCTGCCTGTCCTAACAATTGATTTTTCGGCACTTTGACATTGTCAAAGAATAGCTCTGACGTGTCTTGTGAATGCAAACCAATTTTTTCCAAATTGGTGCCTTTTTTAAAGCCTTCTAAATGAGTATCGACCAACATGAGCGACACGCCTTTGGCACGTGCTTGCGGATCTGTTTTTACTGCCAAAACCACTAAGTCTGCATGCTGACCGTTAGAAATAAAGGTTTTAGAACCATTCAGTACATAATGATCATCTTGCAAAATGGCGTTGGTACGCATGGCTTGTAAGTCTGAACCCGCACCTGGCTCGGTCATGCCAATTGCACCAACCACTTCACCCGACACCATTTTAGGCAGCCAGTATTGTTTTTGTTCTTCTGTACCAATATGCAAAATGTACGGCGCAGCGATTTCAGAGTGACAGGAAATACCTGTAGAGAGTGCGCTATAACCTGCACGTGCCGACTCTTCGACCAACATTAGGGAATAATGCGTTGGAACACCATAGCCGCCATATTCTTCAGGCACATCAATACATAAAAAGCCATTTTCACCTAACAGATTCCACACGCTGCGCGGCATGATGCCCTCACGTTCCCACGCAGCATAATGCGGTGCAATATGCTCCTGCATAAAACGTCGAAAGTTATCTCTAAATAATTCTAAATCAGCATCATAAGCCAGCATATCCAATCCTTTATTTTTCAATTGTTGTTTTCAATAGTATCCATGCTATGCATTTTTATACAGGCTGTCATGTTTTATCCCTACAGATTGTCTTACTTTACAGTCAAACTTTAGTCGTCATTTCAGATATGCAATGAAACTTGTGGCAGCTCGTACAAGCTGAAGCTGTGAATAGTGCTGCAAACTGTTGCCGAAGTTTATACACTAGTATACTAACTAAAGATGTGTGTGAACTCGCTTATGCCAAATACAAACCCCAATAAAAGAAATATTTATAAAGATGCAGAACATCCATTCGCACAATTTATTCGAATTATTGGCAAAGGCAAAACAGGCGCACGTTCACTGACCTATGACGAGGCCTATCAAGCTTTTTCTATGATTTTGCGCAATGAAGTGTTGGATGTGCAATTGGGTGCTTTTTTAATGTTGCTGCGTGTGAAGGAAGAATCTGTAGAGGAGTTGGCAGGTTTTGTACAAGCTACCCGTGATCAACTGCAATTTAAACCGCTTCAGGTCGATTTAGACTGGTCATCTTATGCAGGTAAACGCAGACATTATCCGTGGTTTTTATTGGCAGCGCTGACTTTAGCAAAACATGGCTATAAAGTGGTGATGCATGGTGCTTCTGGGCATACCATCAACCGTTTATATACCGAACAAGCACTGCAATATTTAGATTATCCAATTTGCCAAAATGACCTAGACGTTGAGCAACAATTAGCGCAGCGTAATTTTGCTTATTTACCTTTAGATGTTATTTCACCGATTTTGAGTGAGTTGATTAATTTACGCAATGTGATGGGTTTACGTTCTCCTATTCATACCCTTGCCCGTTTAATCAATCCTTTTAATGCCAAAGCCACCATGCAGGCGATCTTCCACCCCGCTTATCGCAGTTCACATCAACAAGCCGCATTTCAGCTGGGTTATCAAAACAGTGCAGTGATTAAAGGCGAAGGTGGCGAGTTTGAACGCAACCCCGATGCCAAAACTTTAATTTGTGGCATCAAAAATGGCGCTTTATATGAACACGAACTGCCTAAACTGACCGATAACCGCAGCCCTATAGAAGAAGAACTGGATTTGGCAGTATTTAAAGCCGTCTGGCTAGATCAGCAAACTCATGAGTATGGTGAAGTCGCCATTACCGAAACCATAGGTATCGCTTTATATACCATGGGCGTTTGTGATGATTATGCTGTAGCGATGCAAAACGCACAGCAGCTTTGGCAAAATCGTCACAACTAAAACGTCATTGAAAATACAAAAAAAGACACCCATCTCAGGTGTCTTTTTTTGTATTTTCAATTTTTCTGAAAGCTTTCTTACATCATTTAAACAAAACGAATCGGTTTAAATTCTTCATGCTTGTGATGATCGTCATCACACTGCTCGCCTTCTTCTTTAGTGCCACGGTCAATATAGCCACTACGCTCAGTTTCAGGCAGGTTTTTCATTTCCCACGCATACACTGCTTGCATACAAATTTGACGTTGCTCTTGGGTCAGCGCAACACCGTTTGGCCACTTGCCAATTTCAATTGCCGTTTTTAAACGTCCAACAATTTCAGGATCGAGTACGGCAAGCATTTGTTCAATATTCATCATTCATCCTGCTGTTGCATTGATTCAAAATCTTGATTCCACCCTAATTTGGTACGACATGCCATATAGAAGTCATAACCTGGTGGATGTAATAAATTTAATTTATAAGGATGTTTGCGGATATGCAAACTATCTCCGACATTTAATGAAACACTATGTTGACCGTCAGCACTAACCATCGGCAACACACGGTTTTCACGAATATTGATTTTAATTTCGCTGTGTCCACCCACCACAATTGGGCGTGAAGACAAGGTATGTGGATGCATAGGCACCAATGCAATTGCATCCATGCTCGGATGTACAATTGGGCCACCACCCGACAAAGCATAAGCCGTTGAACCTGTTGGGGTCGAAACGATTAAACCATCACTGTGCTGACGATAGACATATTGCCCATCAATATTCAGTTCAAAGTCAATCATGTGAACCGACTTACCCGAATGTAGCACCACATCATTTAAGGCAATGGCTTCATAAATGATTTCGCCTTTAGAGCGCACTTCCATTTCCAGTAAAAAACGGCGGTCTGACTGAAAATGCCCTTGCAAAACCTGATCAAGTTTAAAGATTACTTCTGTCGGTTTAATATCGGTTAAAAAGCCTAAACGCCCGCGGTTCACACCAATTACAGGGGTATTGTATTTAACCAAAGCGCGTGCTGCATGCAGCAATGAACCATCACCACCCACCACAATCACCAAATCGACCACTTCGCCTAATAAAGCACGGCTAACTGTTTGGGTATTGTTATAAGGTACAAGTTGAGCAGTGTCAGAATCAAAAACGGGATGCAAACCCAATCCTAAAATATGGTCGTGAATCAGACATAATGTTTCTACAACAGAATATTTGTCTGGACGACCAATCAGTCCAATGTTCCGAAAGTTCTTATGTGAAATTTGCACCTGCGATATCGCTCCGCTACGATTCGACGCCTATCATAGCACTAACCTAGTTGATTTAAAAAAACTTTAGTGATTCAAAATTCTAATTTTTTAGTACACTATTTCTCATCATTTATCGTTATATTATCAAACTTTTTCATACACAAATTTTTCGCAAAATAAGATAACTATAAAACGAGAAAAATCAAATATATTTAAAATTTCTAACAAGCTAAAACAATAAAAAATCTGTATGCTACACACTTCTAACCACATCTTTTTTTACTCTTAAATTCTAAAGAATATATCGGTCATTTTTATGAATCTTAATAAATATTTAGCCATTTACGGAGCAGGAATATTTTTTGCTGGACTTATGTTTTTGGCTAAACATGATTACTTAAATTTCTATCAAGAAAAAGCGCAAGAATTTAACACTAATAAACCCGTAAGTTTTGTTCAGCCTATTGAAAACAAGGTTAGTCTTTCTCAAAACACCCTACCAAATCAGTCAGACAAAAATCTTTTGGAACAACTTAAAGTAGATATAGAAGATACAAAACTGTCCTTCCCTTTGCAAAATGAAGATAAATCAACCTTTATAGATGTAATTCTCATAGATAAAGATGTTGCCTATACCATTATTACCCCGCTAACAAAATCTGATTTTACCGCAGAATATATTCGCTTGATTACTGAAACCAATTGTAATGATGAATATTTGCAACCTTATTTAAATGCAGGTTTTAGTTTTACTTATAAATTTTTTGACCTACACATGAATCGTATCTTGGACTTAAGCACCAACCTTAATCACTGCGAAGGTTTACAACAAGCTAATACTATTTAATTAAATTGAGCATAATTTTTCCCTTCAGTCACAGATTAATTATTGCAAATTCAGTAAAAGCTTCGCATGATTAGCAAAATTTATCAGGATCTTATCGCGATTTATGAAGTCTGAGCGTGGCATAGGCATAATTGCATTACTATTTTGCATCATCGTTATTGGTGGATTTATTGCATTTAGTATCTACTTGATTCGTCTGGATAATATTGTCAGAGACAAATTTGAAGGACAGCGTTGGGATATTCCAGCCAAGGTTTTTGCACGCCCATTAGAAGTGTATAACAATGCACCTGTCAGCCAGACCGACTTTACTCAAGAACTAAAACTGCTTGGCTATAAAAATACAGATAATTACGCTAAATCAGGCAGTTATGTCAGCGATGGTAATACTTTATTTGTGCATACCCGTGGTTTTGACTTTGGCGATAGTGTTGAACCTGAACAGGTTTTAAAAGTCAGCTTTGCCAATAATCAAATTAGTGAGGTGAGTGCCACCAAGCCTTCTAATACAGGCATTGCACGTTTAGAACCGATGTTGATTGGCGGAATCTATCCGCAGCACAATGAAGATCGAGTGCTGATTAAACTGAATAAAGTGCCTAAACCACTCATTGAAGCTCTTATTGCCACCGAAGATCGTAATTTCTATCAACACCACGGCGTTTCAATTCGTGGTACTGCACGTGCCATTGTCAGCAACGTCACGGGTGGCAAACGTCAGGGTGGTTCTACCCTTACGCAGCAATTGGTGAAAAACTTTTATTTAAGCCCAGAGCGCACTTTAAAACGTAAAGCCAATGAAGCACTCATGGCTATGCTGATTGAGTTGCATTACAGCAAAGATGAAATTTTAGAAGCCTATTTAAATGAGGTGAATTTAGGTCAAAACGGTAACTATTCTATTAATGGTTATGGTCTAGCTTCACAGTTTTATTTTGGTATGCCGTTGCGTGAGCTAAACATTTCACAACAAGCCT
Source organism: Acinetobacter sp. YH01004 (assembly GCF_013420455.1). Taxonomy (NCBI): domain Bacteria; kingdom Pseudomonadati; phylum Pseudomonadota; class Gammaproteobacteria; order Moraxellales; family Moraxellaceae; genus Acinetobacter; species Acinetobacter sp. YH01004. The sequence goes on along the minus strand of NZ_VOXZ01000006.1, from coordinate 24,336 downwards.
TTTTGGTCGGTTTGGTACAAGGTCCATCATTATATAATCCTTGGCGCAACCCTGAAGCTGCCAAAAAACGTCGTGACATTGTACTAAACAATATGTTGGTGATGGGTTATTTAAACCAAGAACAATATGAAAAAGAAACTGCGCGTCCCTTAAATGTCATTACAAAACCGACCATTGGCCCTGCCCGTTTCCCTGACTTTTTAGATATTGTCCGCCGCCAATTACGTACTGAATATCAAGAAGGAGATTTGACCAATCAGGGTTTGCGTATCTTCACGACGCTTGATCCGATTGCACAAACCAATGTACAAAATGCCTTTAAAGCATCGGTTGAGCGTTTAAGTAAAGCCAATCCAAAGCGTTTAAAAGATTTACAAGGCGCGGTGCTGATTTCTCATCCTGAAAATGGCGAGTTAGTGGCAGCGGTAGGTTCTACGCAAGATTTTACGGGTTTTAACCGTGCCTTGGATGCCAAACGTCAAGTTGGCTCATTGCTCAAACCGATTATTTATTTAAGTGCAATTGAGTCTGGTCGATATAACTGGGCAAGTCCTGTAGAAGACAGTCAGATCAGCATCCCAATTGATGGTAAATCTTGGACACCACGTAATTACAGTGGCAGCGACCATGGGATTGTGTCTATGTCACAAGCCTTATCGCAGTCTTATAACCTGTCTGCAGTTCGTTTGGGTCAGGAGTTTGGACTATCCACCTTCCGTAATCACCTCATTAAATTTGGTGTACCAAGTGATGCGATTCCGCAATATCCATCTATTTTCTTGGGTGCGGTAGATTTATCACCAATGCAGGTGATGGATATTTATGGCAACTTTGCCACAGGTGGTTTTAAATATCCGACCAAAGCGATTCGTACCGTGGTCGATGCCAATGGACGTTTACTGGATCGTTATGGTTTAACTGTACAACAAACTATTGATCCTTCTGCCGCCTATATTTTGAATTATGGCTTACAGCAAGTGATGAGTTCTGGTACAGGTCGTTCAGCTTATAATAGCTTATCGACAGATTTAAAATTGGCAGGCAAATCAGGTACAACCAATGATACTCGTGATTCATGGTTTGCGGGCTATTCAGGCAATTATTTAGCCGTTGTATGGCTTGGTTTGGATGATAACAAAGTCACAGGCTTAACAGGCTCGTCTGGTGCTTTGCCTGTCTGGAGTAATGTGATGCAGCAATTGCGTCAAAAACCTGTCAACTTACGTCAGACCGAACAAATTCAATGGCATTGGATTGACCGCAGTTCTGGGCATTTATCTGCACAAGGCTGTGAAGGTGCGATGTATATTCCAGTGAATCGTAATAATGTACCGCGTCAGGCAACCGCATGTGGTTTTTCACACTATCAAGTTGAACCCGTTTACCAACCCGATACTGAAACTCAGCAAACAGCTCCTGAAACCAGTGACAGTATCGAAAATTATATCCGTGAAACTGAACCCGTAACAGATGACAATACCGATGGTCGTGTCATCTCAAGTGGCAGTTATATCAATTAAACTTGAGGATATCGGTCAGTTACGCTTATGAAATTATCACGTTTAAGACAGGTTTTTTTCACCACATTCGCTATGGGTGCGATGGCAACGATTGTAGCTTGCCAGAGTTTACCTGAACCGCCTGCTCCTCAGCCTGTGCCTGAAAAACCTAAAACTGTGACGACACCAGAAGGTGTGGTGATTCGTCCTTATGAACGTGAAGAAATTAAGCGTCAATCGTTGCAAGTGGTGGTGCCACAACAAACCGTGCAACAAAAATTAGAGGATGGTCGTAGTTTGCCTGCTTTTCAAAAGTTGATGCAGCAAACCCAGACCGCTTATAAACAAGGTCAATTCAATCAGGCCGAAACAGCAGCTTTGCAAGCGCAGCGACTTGCCCCGCAAGCGGCTGAAACCTATTTATATTTGGCTTTAATTGCCAACCAAAAAAAGCAACCTGCCAATGCAGAAGCCTTGGCACGTCGTGGTTTAAGCTATGCACAAAGCGATGCCATGAAACGTCAATTGTGGTTAGTCATTCAAAAAGCAGCACAGCAACAAAATAATGCCAAAAGCCTTGCGCAAGCCCAACAAGCTTTGAAGGATTTGTAAGGACGATGATTTAATAAACTAAAAATCGCTGAGTGTAATTACATCAGCGATTTTTTATTTGTCAAACCAGAAATTCAAATAAAACGTACGCCTGCAATGCCATAGGCATGATGCTGCTCTGCCGTAGCAAAATCATCCTGAGTTAAGCCACCCAAAGCAAAAACAGGAATATCGACAAACTCAGCAATCTGTTGGAATTTTTCCCATCCTAAAGGTGTGGCATCATGATGCGTAGTAGTTGCTAAAACAGGGCTGAGCAAAATTGCTTCACAGCCAATTTGCTGTGCATGTTGTGCCGAAACAATGTCATGACATGCTGCAATATAACGCTGCCCGACTTTTAAATCGCCCTTTTGGAATTGCATTAGTTGCGATTGTTTCAAATGAATTGCTGCAATCGCGTGTTGCTGAATCGTATTTAATTGCTTCCACAATTCCAAATTGATAATCACTTGCCCCAGTTGCTCAATGCAATATTCTGACAATTCAACCTTGCAGGCAGCATTGGGCTCAACCCGCCAATACAGCAGTTTTTGCTTAGGCAAATTTGCTAAATGTTTTAAATCTTCACTGACTTTAATAGCCTGTTGCCACGCCAGTCGTTGCACAATTGCACGATTGGCTTGCGGAAAATTCAGCTCTAAAAGTTGCGGACGGCTAAACCATGTCCAAGGCACTTGAATATCTTTTAATAAAGCCGCAGGTACAGCAGCCTGAAAAATATGCAGATTGACAATCACATCATCATATTCATGGCAAATAATATCAAAGGCATGCCAATGCTGTATGCCAATACCAACTTCTTCAAACACCTCACGGCGGCAGGCATCTACAGGAGTTTCGCCTGCTTCCACTTTTCCACCAGGAAACTCGTGTTTATTGCCCTGATGTTGTTTGGCTTCGCGCCAACCCACTAACACTTTGTTTTGATGAAATAACAGCGCAATTGCCACATGAATATTTGGCTTGGACATGAACCCGTTTCCTTTTCTGCAATGTACGTTTAACTGCAAATTGTAGACTTTTATAAAATCAAAAATAATCCGTTGACAGGCTTATATGATAATGATTATCATTTAAAACAATTCTTACACACCACGGAGTAACTCAAAATGAACGCCCCATTTAATTTATTTTCACGTCATTCAGACACTCAGCATGCCCTACCTATGTTACATTCAAATAACTTGTTTGCGCTAGGACGCGAAATTCGTATTTTGCATGCAGGCGAAGAATATCGTTTACGCTTAACCCGTAACAATCGTCTTATTCTCACAAAATAATTAAAATAATCAACACAATAATAAACGTGGAAACAGCAGTATGAATCAGCGCATACTGCTTTTAAGTTCTGACTTGTCTAATTTTAACTTGCTTCCTAAAACCAATCATATTTACAACTGGGCTTTAGGCAACAAAATACGCACTTTTAAACCACCTTGTTCAGCACGTGAAAATTCAATTTTTCCTGCATGCAACTCTATAATTTTCTTACAAATCGACAGTCCTAAACCAGAACCTTGAGTTTTACTGCCTAAAGCACGGTAAAAGCGTTCGCCCAAACGTGCCAAAACGTCATCAGTCACTGCATGACCATTGTCGGCGATGCAAATTTCCTGCATCAATTCATGCGGTTTCGCTTCAATCCAAATACGTCCTTGAGGTGCTGCATAACGCACTGCGTTGTCAATCAAGTTGCGCAGGCAGCTAAATAGCAATTCAGGATTGCCTTGCACTTGTATCGGTTGAATATCTGACTGAATCTGAATGGCTTTTTCCTGAATAAACGGCGTCAGACTTTGTAAAACTTCCTGCACCAAGTCTGCTATAGATACCGCACTTTTATTTAACGATGCCGCATCTGTCGGGTCTAAACGTGCCAATAACAGCAAATTTTCCAATACTTGTGTACCACGACTGACATCACGCTGAATTTGCTCTAAATCTTGTGCCAACTCAGGTTGTTGTTGGTATTTACGTTTTAGCACCTGCAAACGCAATTGAATGGCAGATAAAGGAGAGCGTAATTCATGCGAAGCATCTGCTGTAAATCGCTGTTCTGCAATTAAAGACTGCTCTACTCGCCCCAACAATTTATTCAATTGCTGCAGCATGGGTTGCAGTTCTTTCAATTCAGGTTGTGTGGGGATAATTGGCGTCAAATCATGTTGATTTTTTTCTGCAATTTGTTGGGAGAGTTGCTGAATCCGCTTAAATTGACGACCAATCATAAAATGCACAATGGCCCATTGCAGCAACCACAACAGCAATAAAATAGCGGCATAACCTAAACTGGTTGCAGCAATTTCCTTGAAGCGATATTTAAGCGGCTGCGCGACAATCACATGCAAGCCATCTTCCTCTGCCACATAGCTGCGCCAAATTTGTCCATCTTGCCAGTGAAATGAAAAACCATGCTCAGATACCACGGCAAGCTGAGACAAGTGAAGCTGAGAAATGTCATGTTCATCTTCAGAGGTAGTCAAAATCAGATCATCTAATCCCAATTGATAGGCAATATGAAATTGCTCACTCAACTCATCGACCTGATTGCCTGCATGGTCACGCAAGTCTGCTCGCAGCAACATATCGGCTATTTCATCCATAATGTCATCATGCACGCGCATGGTCTGATAACTGGCAACCGCCAATAATAAAATCAGGGCGAGTCCACCCGCCAAGACCGAACTTAAAACGGAGCTTTTAACCAGTTTGGACTGTAAAGAAATGACCTGTTTAGACATGCGGAGATCAAACTGAATTAGTTATCTTGCTGCATACGATAGCCTAAACCTCGGATGGTTTTAATGCGGCTACTGCCAATTTTTTTGCGTAATTGATAAATAAATACTTCAATCGCATTACTTTCAATTTCATCGCCCCATGCATATAAAGACTCTTCGAGCTGTTCACGAGTCACCACATGCTGCGGGTTTTGCATCAGTTTATGTAAAATCTGGAATTCCTTGGCCGTTAAATTGACCTGTTGATCATCCACTTTCACTTGTTTGCTTTGCGTATCTAAAACCAAGTTGGCAAATTCAAGCTGCTGTGTCGGATGACTTTGCGCACTGCGTAACTGACTGCGTACCCGCGCCGATAGTTCTTCAAGGCTAAACGGTTTGACCAAATAATCATTGGCACCTAAATCAAGTCCCTGTACCCGATCTTGAATACTATCGCGCGCAGTAATAAAAATAACAGGTGTGTCCTGTTGCTGCTGTCGTAAAGCGTGCAGAATTTCATCACCGCTATTTTTAGGCAACCCACGGTCTAACAACACACAATCATAATGATGCTGCTGAATCGCTAAAATGGCATGATCACCACGTTCAACCCAATCGACATTATAACCATCCATTTCCAGCCAAGTTTTTATACTTTCTGCTTGTGATACATCGTCTTCAGCCAAGAGTAAGCGCATATCTTCCTCTGTTATTTATGCTTCAAAATTTTATGATTTCAAAATACTTTACATGATAAAACCACATACACCTTACAGCGTATGTGGTTTTTGAGTGAAATCAGTTTTGTGTAGCAACTAATGCTGTTTTACACAGCGTAGATTTAGAAACGAACTTGATCCACATCTATTTCAATACGTTTTGTAGGCTTGTGATCAATATCCACTTCACCAATTAAGGTAACAGGCGTTTTGGCAGAAACTGCTTTGCCATTCCATAAGTCATCATCAATATCGACCGTAATAGTGCCTGTGTTATCACGGAACTGATATTTTTCATCACCAATAGATTTCACCACATAACCTTTTAACTGCACTTTGCTGTCATCTTTCAGGCTTAAAGCTTGTTTTACAGTTACATTTTGATGTAGTGCTTGGGTGTTAATGCTGTCGTTTGCCATGGTGATTGAAGCCATTGCCATTAAACCTGCCATCAACATTGCTTTCATTGTAAATTTCATTGCTTCACCTTTTTGTGTTGCTCATTTCGTTATGGTGATTAAAACAAAGCAAGATGAGCTGAATCTTAAGATTTCCATTTTTTAAAATTCATCGTAAAAAGTTTGAATCTGCTAATTTAATGGCACGACTCGCAACACCTCCTCTAAAGTGGTCATGCCTTCTAAAACTTTGCGTGCGCCTGCAATACGCAACGGTTCAATGCCCTCTTTTTTAGCTTGCTGACGTAATTCATTTAAATTGGCATTGGCACTGATGAGCTGTTTGGTGTCTAAACTTAAAGGCATAAACTCATAAATTCCGACCCGACCTTTATAGCCCGTTTGACGACATTCATCGCATCCGACAGGTTTAAACACTTGTGCAGGCATTTCCATAATGTAGTCAAAGGTCAAATGTTCCCAGTCTTTTTCATTTATTGAGCCTTCCTGCTTACAATGCGGACATAGCTTACGCACCAAACGCTGTGCCAAAACGCCTAAAATTGTGGCAGCAGTCAAAAATGGCTGCACGCCCAAATCATGCAAACGAGTCAAACTTGACGGCGCATCATTAGTATGCAGTGTCGATAAAACTAAATGCCCCGTCAGTGCCGCTTGAATCGCCATATTTGCGGTATCCTGATCTCGAATTTCTCCGACCATAATAATGTCAGGGTCTTGACGCATTAAGGCACGCACACCATCGGCAAAACCTAAATCAATTGCAGTATTCACCTGCATTTGGTTAAAACTCGGTTCTAACATTTCAATCGGGTCTTCAATGGTGCAGACATTGACTTCATCGGTAGCCAATTGCTTTAGCGATGAATACAGCGTGGTGGTTTTACCCGAACCTGTAGGGCCTGTAACCAAAATAATGCCGTGACTATGTGCAGTCAGGGCATGCCATTCATTCAACAAACGACTATCAAAACCCAATTGCTGAAAACTGCGTACCAATACTTCTGGGTCAAAAATACGCATCACCAGTTTTTCGCCAAACGCCGTTGGTAAGGTCGATAAACGCAGTTCAGTTTCTTGTCCTTTTGGAGTTCGGGTTTTTAAACGTCCATCTTGCGGTTTACGTTTTTCGGCTACATTCATACGCCCTAAAATTTTAATCCGTGAGATGACTGCGGTAAGCGTATTGGCAGGCATGTTATAGATGGTGTGCAACACGCCATCAATACGAAAACGTACTTTGCCTGTGTCTTTACGTGGTTCGAGGTGAATATCACTTGCGCCTTGTTCAAAGGCAAATTGCAGCACCCAATCCACCAACTTCACAATATGTTGATCATTGGCATCTGGGTTTTGGGTATCGCCCAATTGCAATAAAGCCTCGACCCCTTTATTTTCACGGTCATGTGCAGAAGATTTTTGTGATGAGTGTACTGCGCGACTCACTTGGTAATATTCGATCAAATAACGCTGTAATTGATCTGGGCTGAGTAAAACTCGCTGAATTTTTTTGGGCAATAAACTATGTTCTAAGTTGGCAACCCATTCTTTTTTATAAGGTTGATCTGTCGCAATTAACACCGCATCTGCAGTCACTTCCACCGCTAAAATACGGTTACGCAGTGCAAATTCCTGCGACATCACAGCTGTTAAAGCAGCAACATCGGCTTTTAACGGATCAATAATATAGAATGGCAAGCCTGATTTATCAGCCAGCCATTGGCATAAACGGTTTAAAGTTAAAGTGGTTTGGGGATGACTTTGATCGACCAAATTAAAGTTGGCAATCCATTGTAGTGGATGCCATTTTAATTGATCACGTTGACGATGCGTGGTTTGTACCAAAGCCTGATCACGTTCGGTAATTTTGCCATCTTTGACTAATTGTTCTAAGCACCAAGTACTGTCTATTTCAAAATTAAAATTCATTGTTATATGCCCCAAAATCTGGGTTTACTATAGCAAAATAAGCATTATTTAATAAAAACTATTTTATAAGTTTTAATTTAAAGTAAAACTTAACTATTAATTTTATTTGTGTTTTTAATATTTCAATTAAAATAAATATCTATTATGATGCTCTTGCTTAATAATTCAACACACTAAAAATTAAATTTCTGAGGGATAATCATGAAATTAAAAACTTTATCATGTGCAATTTTTGCAGCTTTTACATTGACGGCTTGTGGTGGTGGAAGTGATGGTGATAGTTCTTACCAAGGCAAAGATGTTCAGTTAAATGAAACAGAATGGGCGAGCTACGCTAGCAACGATCAGGCAGACGCAGAGAATTTATTTACTAAAATAAAATTCACAATCCAAAATAACGAACTGTATATCAATCCAGAATATCTTGCTAATGCAACCGATGTATTTGATATTTCACAAGTTGCATCATATTATGTCACCGCAAATAGCTTCTATGAAATTTCAACGCTAAAAACTCAAATTGGCTATAAATTTGGCACACTTATAAGTCAAAGCAATTCAAAATGGGTTATAACTCCATATTCTCCAACAAACGCTAAAGATCTACAACTCACAGAAAACTTTGAATTAGTCGATCTAGCATCAAAACCTATGAGTGAATATATTGATACATATTCACACTATAGCGGTTTAAATGATGCAGGTGGTACTTTTGACAAGTTATACAGCGATACATTAAAAGGACAAACTTTCCCTAAAGGTTCATATTGCCTACGAGGTACATCAAGTTCTACCAATACCTCATATTTTGAAAGCAACGATTTTAATACTATAGACTCTCCTGAGTCATATTTTGGTAGTGGTAATTACAATACCTCTAAGTTAGGTAATTATCCTCTCTATTTGAGCAAAGAAACTGACCCAAATTATGGAACAACTGCTTTATTAAATATAGAGAATGAATATTTAATTGGTGACTATCATCGTCAAGGTGTAACATACTCACTTAGTTCTGACATTCAAAACGAACGTGAGATTTTAAAAGAGTTACAAAGTGAGCCAACTCCTGATGCTTACCAAATTAGGTTCCAAGAAAACTATATTAAATCTCTTGAAAAGGAATGTACTTTATTCAACAGCACTGCAAGCCAAGCAATTGATATTGCACAAAAATTAAAATAATTTTTTTACAGAGGTGGTTATGCAAATAACCACCTTTTTTTATATTTTATTGATATACATTTTGAATATACTATAACTCATATAAAATAAGAATATATAAAAATTTCCAGAAGAATATGAACCAAAATCTCCACCCTCTCCTGCTCAATGCGGCATTTCCCGAACTGCTCACCATGTTTGCAGCAGCACTCGGCTGTGGCTTACTGATTGGATTAGAGCGCGAACGCAGTAAAAAAAATGGACAACATCATCATTTTGCAGGCGTACGCACCTTTGGAATTTGCGCATTATTAGGTGCAATTTGCTTCTTATTGGGCATGAGCATTGCCATTGTAGGCGCACTGATTGTTGGCGGAATAGGCTTATATTCCCTCAAAAATCAAGCGGAAGATGACCCAGGTGCAACCACAGAACTGGCCTTCGTCATGACCTATTTTATTGGTGCCTTGTGTTTATGGAATATTCCATTGGCAGCAGGTTTATCGGTCATTTTGACAGGTTTACTCATGACCAAGCACACCATGCATGGCATTGTCAGTCAGTGGATTACCGAAGCTGAACTACGTGATGGCTTGTTTTTACTGGCTTTGGTGTTAATTGCCTTGCCACTGACGCCTAATACTGCACTATGGGGCAATGTGCTTAATCCTTATGTGATTTTAAAATTATTGATTTTAATTCTAAGTGTGCAGGCTTTGGCGCATATCGCCAAGCGTTTACTCTCAAGCAGCAACGCCCTCATATTATCTGCAATTGCTTCAGGTTTTGTATCAAGCACCGCAACCATTGCCAGTTTAGGCATGGAAGTACGCGCAGGTCGTGGCGACGCACGTGCCAATGCAGGTGCAGCGCTGATGTCTTGCGTGGCGACTTTAGCGCAAATGTTGATTATTGTGGCGGGTGTCAATCTGATTTGGTTTAAGTTATTAATTATTCCAAGTTTGGTCGGAATCGCGATTTTGGTTGTAGCGGGTGTCTGGTTGCTCAAAAAACATAAAAGTACGACAACAGCAAAACCTGAAGCCGACACCCGTATGTTTAGCCTTAAAGAAGCCGCTATTATTGTGGCGACCTTAACCGCAATTCAAGCGATGGTATACGGCTTGGAACAAACCCTTGGGGATGCAGGTTTAATCATTGGTACCCTGCTCGCCTCGTTATTTGAGGTTCATGCCGCAATTGCAACCGTGGTGATGCAAGGTCCACCGAGCCAGCAGGTACTTTTGTATGCCTTAATTTTAGGTGTGGTGGCACATGCGATTGCCAAATGCGTCAATGCCGCGCTCATTGGTGGTTTGCGCTTTGCACTGTATTTCGCCCCTGCCCAAATTCTGCACATGCTGGCGTTGGTGGCTATTTTATATATGCTGGTTTAATCGACAGCGATTAAAACAATTTTTAGGATATGCACTGCGTGCTGATCAACACGGAAACTGACATCAAAATCTGCAAAATTCATGGTGTAAATTCGTTCAGCATCATCCTGATATGCAGGTCGTGGATCTAAAGACAAGACCTGTTCCAATTCCTGCACAATTTGTGGTTGCAATACGCCTGAGCCGAGTAACTGATTTTTTTGCGCTTCTGCTGTGTCCATCCATAGCACTGTTTTTCTTATGGGTTCATCTTGCGCATAACCACTTTGTGCATCAGGCACAGCATCTGAATATTGGATATAAGGTTTAATATCCAAAATAGGCGTGCCATGCAGTAAATCTGCCCCTGTCACATAAACTCGCAGTGACTTACCCACTTTTTTGACCTGTTTAAATTGCACCACAGACAAACCAATGGGTGCAGGTCGATACATGCTGCGCGTCGCAAACACACCTATTTTTTGATTACCACCCAAACGTGGCGGACGCACTTGTGCACGAAAACAGGGGTTTTGCTGTTTCTGTACGGTTGGATGAGCATCGGTTTGGTTTTTATTGTCGTGAAATTGCCAGATTAACCATAAGTGACTAAACGCTTCGATCCCTTCAAATGCCAACACATCGTTATAAGGCGCCTGCATTTCAATATACGATTCGACTTGTACCAGATTCGGTTGACGAGGAATACCAAATTTTTCTCGGTAGGGAGAGTGCATAAATCCGATTATTGGCATTTTTAGATCAGTCTTCATCACTTTTTCTGATAAGCTCAATTAAATATATTCAGTTTATAGAGAATGATTTTAGATTAGAATAGCAAGCTGTTCTAATTTGATAATTTATTGAGACCTTTAATGGCTGCTTTCAACGTCGAAAAGATTACTCACGTACACCACTGGAATGACACTTTATTCAGTTTTAAAACGACTCGCGATACCGCACTACGTTTTAAAAACGGTCAATTTGTGATGATTGGTCTGGAAGTAAATGGCAAGCCTTTAATGCGCGCTTACTCGATTGCCAGTGCTAACTATGAAGAAGAGCTAGAATTCTTCTCAATTAAAGTACCTGATGGCCCTTTAACGTCTATTTTACAAAAAGTAAAAGTGGGCGATGAATTGCTGGTTTCTAAAAAACCTACAGGCACTTTGGTACTGGATGATTTAAATCCTGGTAAAAACCTATACTTACTTTCTTCAGGTACAGGTCTAGCTCCATTTTTGGCAACCATCCGCGACCCTGAAACTTATGAACGCTTTGAAAAAGTGATTGTGGTTCACGGTACACGTTTCATTTCTGAATTGGCTTATCAAGATTTAATTCTAAATGAATTACCAAATCACGAGTTTTTCCAAGAACTTGGTATTCGTGAAAAACTGGTATATTACCCAACCGTTACACGTGAAGAATATCCAAACCAAGGACGTGTGACCACGGCAATTGAATCGGGTGAAATCTTTGAAAAAATTGGTTTACCACGTTTTAACCCTGAAACTGACCGTGCCATGTTATGTGGTAGCCCTGCATTCTTAAAAGATGTTGCAGCATTACTTGACCAACATGGTTTAAAAGAATCACCACGTATGGGTGAATTGGGCGATTACGTGATTGAACGTGCTTTCGTTGAAAAATAAAAGCTGTTGAATCTAAAAAAACCGAGCTAAATAGCTCGGTTTTTTGTCATTAGCATCAATTAACGTACACTGCGACCTTCTTGGTTAGCACGTCCTTCACAGTGTGCACCACCACCAATTACAAACCCACGCTCTGCCTGACATGAACCAATCATACGACCACTCGAATCATAAGTTGTCACTTTTGAAGCACAACCTGTCATCAAAATAGCCGCTGTTAATGCGATTAAACTAGAAATTTTCATTGTATTACCCCTCTAAAAAATTAGTCTTGTTGCAGTGAAATCTGCGAATTATTTGGTATGGTTGGCAATAAACCCGTGCGCTCATCTACTTTAGAATAGTTAATGCCTTGTATGTTGGCACCACCATAACACACAGCTTTAGCCCCCAAAATAAAGCCCTGTGTAGCGACACATGAACCAATCACTTGCCCTGCAGTATCATAAGTCACTACTTTAGAACTACAGCCAGCCAAAGCAATCAGGCTTGCTATAGAAAATAATTTAATTAGTTTCATTTAACCCTCAATTTAAAAAAAATTAAATATTATTCATCGTGTAAATTATTTTTAAATACATCAATTTATTTTTAATTTTAGTTATATATTATTTTTTGTAAATAGCAATTTGGAATAACTTATCGTTATTTTTACTTCAAATTTTAAAATTATTGCGACTACAAAAAATTAAAAGCACTCCATCTAAATCACTCAAATCAGATGGAGTGCTTTTTACGTTTATTCTTTATTCTGGTACATTCATTCTTCGTTCAGCCAAAGCTTGCTGAATCACATGATACCCCGCTGTTAAGCCCAAACTCGCCATAATCACGGCTACCACAAGATCTGGAATCAAACTACCCGTACCAAATACACCCACTGCCGCCAAAATAACTGCGAAATTACCAATCGCATCATTACGGCTACATAACCACACCGATTTCATATTCGAATCACCATCTCGAAATGCATATAAAATCAATGCAGTAACCACATTGGCTAATAAGGCGATGATCCCAATAATACCCATGGTTATGGCTTCAGGTGGAATACCCTGTATATAGGCATAGATAACCTTGCCCATCACCACCACACCAAACAAGGCCATCGTGATGCCTTTGACCAAAGCCACAGTAGCACGCCAATACAAACTTGCACTTAACACCGCAAGTGAAATCCCGTAATTGACAGCATCTCCAAAGAAATCCAGTGAATCTGCCCATAGGGATGATGAATGGGCATAGGCACCACCTATCAACTCGATAAAAAACATGCTGAGATTGATCACCAATGCAATCCATAACGCGGTTCTAAATTTACTATTCGGTTTGATTGGCGCAGGTTCATGACTACACGTACATGCCATAGACACACCTTCTTTCAAAATGAAATTGTTTCGATTATGCTCATTTAAAACTATAGACTTAGTCCAAGGTCAAGCATGACACAATATTTAATTCATGAATTAGCTAAAAAAGTTGGAGTCAGCACAGATACAATTCGTTTTTATGAAAAGAAACACTTACTCACCCCAAGCTTTCGTGCCGAAAATAATTATCGCTATTACAATGATGAGGCACTCAAGCGTTTGATTTTTATTAAGCGTTGTCGTGCTTTAGATATGAACTTAAAAGAAATTGAAGCTTTGATTGAATTAGAAAAACAGCCGAAACAAAACTGCTGCGCTGTGAATGAATTGATTGATGAACATTTAAGGCATGTAGAAGATAAAATTGCCGAGTTGCAGCATTTTCAGCTACAACTTCAGCAACTTAGACAAGCCTGCACCACGCAAACAACCATTGATGATTGTCAGATTTTAAAGCGACTTGAAGCCGAATAATCGCTCTCTCAGCCTTTTCTCATGCGGTTTTGCTTATCTAAAATTGAATTATAAACACTTCTGATTAACACGTTGCGACAACTGCTCGGCAGTTTCCACACGTTCAGAATAACGATCTACCAAATATGCTGCTTGCCCGCGAGTCAGCAAAGTAAATTTATATAACTCTTCCATCACATCGACAATACGGTCGTAATAGCTAGACGCTTTCATGCGGCCATCTTCCTCAAACTCTAAAAAGGCTTTAGGAATAGAAGACTGATTGGGAATGGTGATCATCCGCATCCAACGTCCTAAAATACGCAATTGATTGACGCTGTTAAATGACTGCGACCCGCCACACACTTGCATTAAAGCAAGCGTTTTACCTTGTGTGGCACGAATTGCACCTGCAGCAAGTGGAATCCAGTCAATTTGTGCTTTAAAAATTGAGCTCATCGAACCATGACGTTCTGGGCTACACCAAACCATACCTTCTGCCCACGCCAACAATTCATGCAGCTCTTGAACTTTGGGATGTGAAGCATCGCCATCTTCAGGTAAAGGCAAACCTTTGGGATGGAAAATTTTTACCTCAGCGCCAAAGTGCTCCAAAATTCTGCCCGCTTCCTGTACCGCCAAACGACTATAAGAACGCTCACGGTTTGAACCGTACATCAATAAAATACGTGGCGGATGGTTCAACGGCTTTGCCTGCACCTGTTCAAAACTTGGTGTAGGCAATAAATCTAAATCAATATTGGGTAATACCATGCTGCATACTCTTAAAACTAAAATGGGCAACGCATGCCCATGTTTTTATCTTAAACCTCAAAATGAAGAAAATTACTTTGAACTGACAATCGACTCATTTTGATAAAACTTTTTACGCAGCCATAAAGACACACTCACCAAAGCAATCAACACAGGCACTTCAACCAAAGGGCCAATAATCGTGGTAAATGCAACGGGAGAAGCCAAGCCAAACGTTGCAATGGCAACAGCAAGTGCTAATTCAAAATTATTCCCTGCTGCGGTAAAGGAAATGGCGGTCGTCCGTGGATAATCATTGCCCATCCATTTGCTCATAAAGAAGCTAATAAAGAACATGGCAACGAAGTAAATAATCAATGGAATGGAAATTCGTAAAACATCCATCGGCAAGCTCAGTACTTCTGCGCCTTTTAGTGCGAACATCGCCACAATGGTAAATAGCAATGCCAACAGACTAAATGGGCTAATTTTGGGTAAAAAAGACGTTTGATACCAATCTAAGCCTTTGCTTTTCACTAAAATCAAGCGTGTTAAAAAGCCCATCAAAAAAGGAATACCCAAATAGATTAAAACAGCTTGGGTGATTGTCCAAAAACCAACATCAATCACTTGTCCTGCCACGCCAAAATACGGCGGCAAGAAACTCAGAAACAGCCATGCATAAGTACTAAAGAATACAATCTGAAAAATACTGTTAAACGCAACTAATGCAGCCACGTATTGGTTATCACCACAAGCCAAGTTGTTCCAGACCAAGACCATCGCGATACAGCGTGCCAGACCAATTAAAATCAAACCTG
Source organism: Acinetobacter sp. YH01004 (assembly GCF_013420455.1). NCBI lineage: Bacteria > Pseudomonadati > Pseudomonadota > Gammaproteobacteria > Moraxellales > Moraxellaceae > Acinetobacter > Acinetobacter sp. YH01004. The sequence continues at coordinate 8,843 of NZ_VOXZ01000006.1, read as the reverse complement.
TCATATATTCAGGATAGTTTTGCAAGAAAATAATCGCCAAAGCGAACATCAAACACGGAGCAATCAACCAGTTTTGTACCAAAGACAACAACAAGGTTCGGCGGTCTTTAAACACTTCTGGCAAAGCTGCGTAATCGACTTTTGCCAATGGTGGATACATCATCAAAATCAAACCAATCGCAATGGGAAGATTGACTGTTCCCACACTCATTTGATCTAAGCTTGCCGATACTGCAGGAAATACCACGCCAATCGCAACACCTAGCCCCATGGCAATAAAAATCCATAAGGTCAGATTACGATCTAAAAAAGAAAGTTTGGACTGTGCCATGTGCTTACTCGCAATGTGTTGCAATTGTAGGGTTGATGTGCTTCATCGGGCTGACATCTTGCTGCGCGATAATATTTAAAACAGCAAACGCCCATTCGGGTAAATCTGGGTTCAAACGGTAATACACCCACTGCCCCTGACGTTGATCTAGCAAAATAGATAAATTCCGTAACAACGCCAAATGACGTGATATTTTCGGTTGATTTAACTGCAATTGTTCTGTCAATTCGCATACACAAATATTGTGTTGAGCCATCACCAATTTCAGAATGTCCAGTCGGGTTGGGTCTGACAAACATTTAAAAAAATCAGTTTGATTCATTTTTTATCTGCACTTCAATATTAACTATTGCGAATATACGCATATCCATATATAAATGCAATATTGAATTTTTATCGGACTAAAACGGGTCACTACACATGAGCAACAGCATCAAAATTTTTCATAACCCTGCCTGTGGAACGTCACGCAATACTTTAGAATTAATTCGTAATACAGGACAAGAACCTGAAATTATTGAATATTTAAAAACCCCACCTACACAAGCTGAACTTACTAGCATGATTCAACAAGCAGGTTTAAGCGTGCGCGATGCAATCCGCAAAAATGTAGAACCATACGAACAGTTGCAACTTGAAGGTAGCTCACACAGCGATGCGGAATTAATTGCATTGATGGTCGAGCATCCGATTTTAATTAATCGTCCATTTGTCGTGACCGAGTTAGGTGTGAAATTGTGCCGCCCTTCTGAACTGGTCTTAGACTTGCTCACTCAACCACAACTAAAAAGCTTCAGCAAAGAAGATGGTGAGGTGGTCATTGATGAACATGGGCAACGAGTACGTTAACACGCTTTTATCCATCAGAAATTGATTATAGGCAATGAGTCAAATTGGTATGAAAGTCCCTTCTCTTAGATTCTGTATGGCTCAGGATGAGGAACTTTCTATATCAAGATCATTTACAACAGATGCTCTCCATGTGATGGATAAAACATGCTTTCTAATTTCAGATCAAAACGACCTTGCAAAACCACTGATTGAATTTTTATCTCCCTTCCCAAGCAGCACGAGTTTTCTTCTGAATCCCGAGCTATTTACTAGGTTGAATCCTAAATTTAGATTCATACAATAAAGCCATATTTCTGCTATTGCTTTTTGATCATGACCATTTCCCACGTCACCGAACTTCTCTCTCCTGCTGGTTCTTTAAAAAACATGCGCTATGCCTTTGCTTATGGTGCAGATGCAGTCTATGCAGGTCAGCCGCGTTACAGTTTGCGCGTGCGTAATAACGAATTTGATCATGAAAACTTAGCAATTGGTATTCAAGAAGCACATGAATTAGGCAAAAAGTTTTATGTGGTGGTGAACATCCAACCGCATAACAGCAAACTCAAAAACTTTATTCGTGACCTAGAACCTGTGGTTGCCATGCAACCCGATGCGCTGATCATGTCTGACCCAGGTCTGATTATGATGGTGCGTGAAAATTTCCCCGACATGCCTGTACATTTATCGGTACAAGCCAATGCGGTGAACTGGGCAACGGTGAAATTCTGGCAAAATATGGGGTTAACCCGTGTCATTCTTTCGCGTGAATTGTCGGTTGATGAAATTGAAGAAATTAAAAACAACGTGCCTGGCATGGAAATTGAAGTATTTGTGCATGGTGCGCTGTGCATGGCCTATTCAGGTCGTTGCATGCTTTCAGGCTATATGAATAAACGTGATGCCAACCAAGGCGCATGTACCAATGCCTGCCGTTGGGAATATAAAATTCACGATGCAAAAGAAGATGAAACAGGTGACGTAATTCCTGTCAAAAATCTTTCTGAAACTGCCGATGCAGATGAACAACACATGCAGGCACAGCATCAATTTAACAAGCCTGTGTTATTACAACGTAATGACGAAGATATGTTTGCTGCCGAAGAAGATGAACACGGCACTTATTTTATGAATTCTAAAGATTTACGCGCAGTGCAGCACGTTGACCGTTTAACTAAAATGGGCATCCATTCACTAAAAATTGAAGGTCGCACCAAATCTTATTTCTACTGCGCACGTACTGCACAAATTTACCGTAAAGCCATTGATGATGCACTTGCAGGCAAACCATTTGACCCTGCATTAATGACTCAATTAGAAGGCCTAGCTAACCGTGGTTATACCGAAGGTTTCTTGCGTCGTCATGTGCACAGCGAATACCAAAACTACGAAACAGGTTCATCAAGTTTTGATCATCAGCAATTTTGTGGTGAAGTCTTAGAACGCAATGGTGACTACATTAAAATTGATGTAAAAAACCGTTTTGTAGTGGGCGATTCTTTAGAATTGATGACGCCACAAGGCAATATCTATTTCACTTTAACTGAAATTAAAGATAAAAAAGGCAATCTGATTGAAGATGCCAAAGGTTCAGGGCATATTGTAGAAATCCCTATACCTGCAGATGTCGATATGCGTTATGCCCTGCTGATTCGCAACTTACCAAATTCGACTGCAGATATTTCTGCCTCATCGTTGGCTTATCAAGCCAACTAAGTGGCAATAAACTAAGCGAGTATTGCGATGGCACTCCTGATTACCGACCAATGCATCAATTGCGATATGTGCTTACCCGAATGCCCGAATGAAGCAATTTATGAGGGTGAAAAGGTGTATGAAATTGATGTGGCGCGTTGCACAGAATGTGTTGGGTTTTATGACTATCAAACCTGCGTTTCAGTCTGCCCAATTGAATGTATTATTCCGCATCCTGAGCATGTCGAAACCAAAGAGCAGCTACAGGAAAAGTTTAATCAGTTGAATTTATTTGGACAAAATAATAAGGCTAATTAGACTGAAATGAATCTAACTGCTGTAAATCAAACTGGATGTTAAAAATAAAAAAAGAACTGAGTTGTTAGCCGACTCAGTTCTTAAAACCAAAAATAGAATAAATAAACTTTTAATACTGTGCGATAACGCACTTTACTGAACATAGCGCCTGAGTATTGGGGAACTCAGGCGCTATCTTTTTAGCGAATACAATTTAAGGATGGTTAATCCGCGTATTCAGATGTATTCGTTCAGACTTATTGACCTGAACGGATGATGTAATCAAATGCTGAAAGTGATGCTTTCGCGCCTTCACCTGTTGCAATGATGATTTGCTTGTACGGTACAGTTGTACAGTCACCTGCCGCAAATACACCTTTTACATTGGTTTCATTGCGCTCATTTATCACAATCTCACCACGATTCGTCAGCTCTACTTTTGACTCTTTTAAGAAGTCCGTATTTGGTAATAAACCAATTTGTACGAAAATTCCTGCAAGTTCAACAGTATGCTCAACATCTGTCGCACGGTCTTTATATTTCAATGCAGTCACTTGTGCGCCATCACCAATCACCTCAGTCGATAATGCATTGGTAATTACAGTAGTATTTGGCAAGCTGTTCAATTTGTTTTGCAAGACTTGGTCTGCACGTAATTTAGTATCAAACTCTACCAAAGTCACATGCTCTACAATCCCTGCAAGGTCAATCGCTGCTTCTACACCTGAGTTACCACCACCAATCACTGCAACACGTTTGCCTTTAAACAACGGGCCATCACAGTGTGGGCAGTATGCCACGCCGCGGGTACGGTATTCTGCTTCACCAGGTACATTCATCTCTCTCCAACGTGCACCTGTAGACAAGATCACCGTTTTCGATTCAAGTGTTGCGCCATTTTCCAAAGTCACTTCGACCAAACCATTGGCAGTTTCATCAGCACCTTTAATGGCAGATACTTTTTGTAGATTCATAATATCGACATCGTATTCACGCACATGCGCTTCCATTTCTGCCGCAAACTTTGGACCTTGTGTTTTTTGGATAGAAGTGAAGTTTTCAATATCCATGGTATCCATCACCTGACCGCCCATACGCTCAGCCACAATACCTGTACGAATACCTTTACGTGCTGCATAGATTGCAGATGTATTCCCTGCAGGGCCGCCACCAATTACCAAGACATCAAACGCCTCTTTGGCATTCAGTTTCGCTGCATCTTTGCTCGCAGAATCTGTATCTAATTTAGCTACAATTTCTTCCAAAGTCATACGACCTTGACCAATGTGGTTGCCATCTTGGAATACCATCGGCACAGCCATAATTTTGCGCTGCTCAACTTCTTCTTGGAAGAATGCACCATCAATCATGGTTGCTGTTGTGCCAGGGTTGTAAATCGCAATGAGGTTCAAAGCTTGTACTACATCTGGACAGTTGTGGCAGCTCAACGATACAAACACATCAAAGTGAGATGAAAGATTCAATTCTTTGATTTGCGTTAATACTTCATCCGATACTTTTGGTGCATAACCAGAAGTTTGCAATAAAGCCAAAATTAATGAAGTGAACTCGTGCCCCATTGGTAAACCTGCGAAGAATACGCGCGGTTGCTCACCTACTTTTGCAATCCCAAAACTTGGTGCACGTGCGTTGTTACCGTCAAAACGTGCAGTAACTTGTGGCGAAAGTGCTGCAATTTCTTCAACCAATTCTTTAATTTTGGCAGATTTATCAGAACCATCTAAAGTCGCGACAAGCTCGATTGGGCTTTCAAGACGTTCTAATAAAGTTTTAAGTTGTGTAGAAGTATTTTGGTCTAACATGGCTAACGTCTCCAAGGGAGTAAATTTATTTGTTGATGTCATCTTACGAAAAATAGTTACATAGGGGAAACGGTTTATTTTTATATTTATGATCGTTTTTTTAAATGATAGTGAGTTTCAAGCTTACTATTTCATTTAAAATACCTAAAGCTATTCAATTTAGACATTAACATAAAAACTGAATGTCTGCCTTAAGCAATTGAGCCTAATCATTTTTTATTCAAGTTGTTGTTGAATCCGCAGAATACGCTGCTGTAAATGTCGCGATAAAAACCAGAGTACCGCAGACAGTATTAACATAAGCGCCATAACCGCGAGATTCATATAATAAACCAGCGTATTTAATTGCTGTGCTTGCTGCACTTGCTTATGTACGCTTTGCGCCATAGGCGTTAAAGCTTTGCCATAAACTTGCTGCTGCATCGTCCATAATTGTTCAGGTTTAAATCCATAATGTAAAAATTGCGGATCTTGCTGCTCTGCTTTGACCAAGGTCAACACTTGCGGAATGGCTGCATCTTTATCTGCGGGATGATGCATCAATGCCGTTTGCGCCAACAAATAGGCTTTAACAGGCGCTGCCATTTCTGCATTTTGTAAATAACGCGCCAATTCACTTTCTTGAATGTGCTTTTCATAATGCACAATTTTGGCATATACCTGCTGCGTATCATCTTGTCGGTCATGCTGAACATAACTCAATGCCGACCAAAGTAAAATAAAACTCAGCAACCAAGCTACAAATTTCAAGACAAAGGACTGAAAGCGAATATAAAAAAAACGAATTTTCTTGAGTAGATGAACTAGTACGAATGCACCAATAAATGACACCGACAGTTTTAAAATCAACCAACCCAACCAGTTCAACAAACTGAAAAAATAATCAGGTTGCTGCCCTAAATTTGCCAAAGTCGCATCGACACTTGCAGGCATGTGTAATTGCTGAACTTCAGTGCTTAAACCAAAGAAGCTATAAATCACATCTTGCTGAATAAAAAAGCCAATTGCCGATATAAGCACCACCGTCATAGACAGCACAGCCAAAAAACTGAGCTTTTTTTGACGCTGCTGTAATGCCACAACACCTGTTTTTAGCTGCTGTGGCTGAATGGCATATTCATCAAGTGGGGGCAAATCCGACTCCTTATCAGGTAAATTTCAGATTAAATGAAGTCATTGTCAAAATGCATTTATTGACCAGACTGTTGACTTGAACCAATCACCAATTGATTCAGATTCTCCTGTAAGGCTCGCAAACGCGTAGTCGCTTCTGCACGTTTTTGCATGCCTTCTTTTTGTACCTGGATCACATCGTTCACTGTTTTAATGAGGGTATTTTGTACGTGTTCAAGGGTTTCAATATCAATCACCGAACGCTGATTGGCTTTGGCAGTATCAACCGAGTTTTGATGCAATAAATCTGCATTACGGCGCAGCAATTCATTGGTGGCATCATCAATACTGTTGGCCAGTTGCACACTGTTTTTCTGCTCATTTAAAGAAATCGCCAAACTAATCTGGTTTTTCCACGCAGGTAAGGTAATGTTTTTAATCGCATAAAATTTATCGACCAACATTAAATTATTGGACTGGATAATCCGAATCATCGGCAAAGTTTGCATGGCAGATTGTTGCAACACCTGCAAATCACTCACCCGCTTTTCTAAATTATTAGCAAGATGATTGAGATCATAAATTTTTTGAGTCGTGGTCTGATCCTGCGGCTGCGCGGAAAATTCAGAAATTTGCTGCTGAATTTCCTGCTGTTTTAACTTACCTGCTGCAATATAAATCCCCAATTGTTTATATTCATCTTGCACACCATGAAACATTTTATCCAGTGTATCTACACGGTTTTTTAAACCATTTTGTGAGCTTTCAATTTCTGTGACCAGACTATCAATTTGCGCTTTGGTGCTGTTAAAGTTTTGATCAAAACTTTGTTTAGCGCCTTTTAACTTATTGAATAAACCACCCAAAAAGCCACTGCTTTTGTTTGGATTTAAAATACTGTTGGTATTTAACTGCTGTGCAACCTGCACCACCTGATTCAGCTTTTGCCCTGTGACATCCAAATCCTTATTTTGCACCAAACCTAAAAGCTCATCGGTATAACTTGACGTTTTAGTGGCGATATTTTTGCCATATTCTGCAACCGAATGATGGCTAAGATCGCTTAATTCTTTACGCGCAGCCAGCACCTCCTGAAAGTCATCAGGCTGTAAGCCAATTTCCTGCAAATTGAGTTGCTGAAATTGTTGCTGAGTCTGTTCATCACTCACTTGCACAGCGACGTTGCGTTGTTCAGAAGTTGTCATATTTCGCCTCTATCTAATCAAAACCATGCCTTATGATTGCGCAGGTTTTTCTAAGGATTTTCTTAATGTCTTAATTAAATGCTCACGACTTTGATCCAGCTTTTCTAGCTGACTGTGTGAGCCACTTTGCTGACTTTGTTTGACATGATATTGCCATGCAGGAATGAGTACCTGCTGCGCTTCTTTAAAGCGATCTAACAAACTAAAAGAGAGTTGCTGTGAAAGTTGCATTTGAGTAATCGCAATATCATTACTACTTTGCAAAGTCTTTAAACTATAAATTTTCTTGGCCAGTCGTTCGCTAAAATTATCCAAAGGATGCTGATTGCGCACAAATCGTGGATATTCCACTAAAAACTCATCGGCAGCTTGAATGTATTTCGCCATTTGCTCACGCAAACCAACCAACTGCTGAAAACGTGATTGTGATTTCTGAATTTCGATTTGCAGCTTTTGGCTTAAACGATCTGCTTGTCCTAATAAATGATCTAGGTTTTTATAATATTGCACTTGCCCCGCGCCATATTCCAAATCTATGCCTAGCCACTTTTGTAGTGCATTAAACTTACGTTGCTTTAACACTTTTTTAGATTTGCCAAGCGCCTGAATCAACTGCTCAATGGTCACACTCAATTGCTGAGTTAAATGTGGATCCACCCCATCCAATAAAACTGACTGCGCTTGAATCACCTGATCTGCATAATGATTTAGACGATATTGATCATTCAACAACGGAACTAAATCATTGCGTTGAATCGCCAAAAGCTCTGCACGATCCACCGTAATCTCTTGCAAAGGCAGTAACACTTCAAACTGAGCCATAGACCATCACAACCCTCTTTACATGATTTTATAGTACGTGTTTTTCGGCTAAGGTCATGTAATATTTTGCAATTTTTTATTTCGATCTGCTTAAATGCTTTTTTATAGATTCGCATAACATCAGTCACAAGATGCCTGATTCAAAACACCAGTGCTTGACATCCTCACCCCCTTAAAAGAGGGTGATTCCTACAGCTAGACGCTTATGCCCAAGCGCAAGAATGTTTAGAGCTGAGTTTATATCTCGATCATGAACTGTACCACAGCTCATGCACTCCCATTCTCTTATTCCAAGATCTGTCCTACCTTTGGGACTACTTGAGGTGATCTCACCGCAGCACGAACAGATTTGGGTGGTATAGGCTTCTTGGACTTCTTCAAACAATACGCCTGCGTTCTCGCATTTATACTTGAGCATTGTTTTTAGTGCCGAAAATCCTGTATCCAAAACAGATTTTGCCATTTTGGTTTTTACTAATTTTTTAGCACTCAAGTCACCTACAATAATCAATGCATTTTCATTCACAAGCTTGGTGCTTGCTTTATGCAAATGATCTTTTCGACTATTTGCAATCTTGGCGTGTAATGCACGAACACGCTTCTTATTCCTGGCTCTCTGAGCAATACCTAATGTCTGCTCATATTTTCGATAGAATTTTGGATTTGAAATTACAGTGCCATCAGAACAGGTGGCAATATCTTTTAAGCCTAGATCAATACCAATCG